>JBEAYO010000106.1:0-9308 GCA_041159285.1 Bacteroidota bacterium
AGGTTTGCTCCCCCTGGAGGTCGGAGGGTGGGCCTGGCACCTCCTCCACCTCGAAGAGAGGTTTTCCCGTTTCGCGGTCCAGGATAAAGATGTAGCCGGACTTGGTGATTTGTGCCAGGGCAGCTACTTTTTTGCCGTCGATATTAAGGGTGACGAGGTTGGGGGGGCTGGGCAGGTCGCGGTCCCAGACGTCGTGGCGCACGGCCTGGAAGTGCCAGATCCGCTCGCCGGTGTCGGCGTCCAGGGCCAGGACGCAGTTGGCGAAGAGGTTGGCACCGATACGGTCGCCGCCATAGAAGTCGAATGCGGCGGAGCCGGTGGGGGCGAAGACGATCCCCCGTTCTTCGTCGAGGCTCATGCCGGCCCAGCTGTTGGCACCGCCGGAGGTCTTCCAGGCGTCCGGCGGCCAGGTATCATAGCCGAACTCGCCGGGTCGCGGGATGGTGTGGAAGATCCAGGCCAGCTCCCCGGTTTTGACGTTGAAGGCACGGATATGGCCGGGGGCTGCGAAGGTGGATTCGTTGACGCGGGATCCGACGATCAGCAGGTCTTTGTAAATGACACCCGGGGTGTTGGAGGTGATGAAGAGCTTGGTGGCGTCGTCGCCCAGGCCGGTGTGCAGGTCCACCCGACCCTCCTTGCCGAAGGAAGGAATCAGCTTGCCGGTTTTGGCGTCCAGGCAGTGAAGGACATCACCGGCACAGACCAGCAGTCGTTCCTCTTTTCCGTCCGTCCAGTGTACCAGGCCCCGGTTGAGGCCCATGCCATAGAGGTCGGCGTTTTCGTCTGCGAAGGGGTCAAAGCGCCAGATTTCCTTTCCTGAAGCGGCATCGAGGGCGAAGAATTTGAGGCGGGGGCTGCTGCCGTAGAGGATACCGTTGATGACGAGGGGGTTGCATTGAATCTGGCTGCGGTTCAGGGAGTCGGCGTCGCCGCTGCGGTAGGTCCAGGCCACTTGCAGTTGGTGGGCATTGTCGGTGTTGATTTGGCCAAGGGAGGAGTAGTGGTTGGCGTTTTTTGCCCCGAGGTAGGCGGGCCAGTCCAGGCCGGCGGATAGCTCGCTGGCGTCCTGTTTGCAGGATTGCAAGAGGAACAGGGCGATGAAGTAGAAGAATTTTTTCATGCAAGGATGGTTTGGATGACGGTGAAGGCATTAAGTCTTTTCGGGCTGTGGGGTCGTGGAAAATGCACGTGCATTTGAGAGGTGCGCTAGTCTTTCTCAAAAGGCCCTTGGCGGCTTGTGCCGCCAAAAATAATTTTAAATGAATGCCGTTTTTTGATTTTACGAAGCAAAATCAAAAAACGGCATTCATTATTTTGAGACAGCCTCAATGCCCTAAATTCCCCCTTCCGCCGTGGTTTGACTTCACCAAACCGCGGCGGAAGGGGGATTTTAGGCGCGCCGGGCGAAGCCCCGCGCGCCTTTTGCAAGAAGGCGCATCGCCCAAGAGTTTTTTGAGACAGACTGTTTTCAAAAAGAGTGGCTGCGCCCCGAGGACTTTTTACACAACCCCGGGCCAGCCGAAGGCTTTCGAGCTATCCATGCATGCTACTTTAAGAGCAAACATAATCAATCGCGAAAATATTTTTGGATAAAACAGCAGTTTTTCGAATTTCCTTTGTATAATTGTGCTATCAGCAATTAATTGTGCTGGATATAAAGGACTGATGAGATAAGAGGTAATATCATCGTACATCCAGGAATCAAATTCAATCCCGGAATCACCCGGAGATACTGAGCCCAACCCATATGAAATTCCAATCGCAGAGCATCATGAAACTGCGCCATACCTTTATCCTTCTGCTTGCCTTGTTGGCGAAAGCCAGTATTTCAACGGCACAACTCTGTCCTGTCGGGCAGTTCTCAGTCACCGGGTTCTCTCCCTGCACTAACTGCCCTGAGGGCACCTTCAGCAATACCACCGGCGCCACCTCCTGCACTAACTGCCCTGCGGGTAAATTCAGTAACTTCGCCGGCGCCAGCGCCTGTATCAACTGCCCTGTGGGTAAATTCAGCAACATCGCCGGCGCCAGCGTTTGCCAGAATTGCAGCCCCGGAACATTCAGCAGTCTGTCCGGCCAGACCGCCTGCGCCAACTGCCCCCAGGGCAAGTACAGCAGTACGGCTGGCGCCTCTGCCTGTAGTGATTGCCCGCCGGGAAGCTTCAACTTCCTGACGGGGCAAACCGCCTGTGCCGATTGCCCGCTGGGTACCTTCAACAGCGCCAGCGGTGCATCCAGCTGTCCCCTTTGTCCCACCGGGACTTTCAACAATCTGGCCGCCCAGACGGCCTGCCAGTCCTGCCCGCAAGGCCAGTTCAGCAACACCCAGGGCAATGCCAGCTGCACCAGCTGTTCTCCCGGCACTTTTAGCGATTTGGCCGGAATGACCTCCTGCCTGCAATGCCCGGCAGGCAAATTCAGCAACGCCTCAGGTGCCACCATGTGCACGGACTGTCCCCTGGGATCCTTCAACAGCTTCTCGGGCCAGACCGCCTGCCTGCTTTGCCCGGCCGGCAAATACAGTGACACCTCCGGCGCGACTGCCTGCTCCGATTGCCTGCCCGGTACTTTCAACGGCCTGATTGGCGCCTCCTTCTGCACCTTCTGCCCACCCGGGAGGTTCAGCAACACGAGCGGCGCCACAGGCTGCCTGGATTGTCCGCCGGGTAGTTTCAGCAACGTGAGCGGCTCTACGGCTTGCAGCAACTGCCCCACGGGGAGTTTCAGCGCTACCGCCGCTTCAACGGCCTGCACCTTCTGTCCAGCCGGCACCTTTAGCAGCTCGACCGGCCTCACCGCTTGTTCCGACTGCCCGTATGGGTTCACCACCCCCGGAATTGGCTCGACCAGCTCTGCGGATTGCAGCGTGGCCATCCCGGCCGCCACCTCCAAGGTACAGGTGGACGGTGACAACATCTTCATCAACGGCACCAACGGCAGCAATGGTTTGATTTTGAAGAGCAGTACCGGTGATTGCTGGCTCATCACCATCAGCCCCAGCGGGGAGATTGTGAAGACGGAGGTGTTGTGTCCCAACTAAAAAAAACGCTTCCCATGCCGGAAATGTATTCAAACCGCTTCGCAGTGCTTTGCCTGCTGGCTATCACCGCTATTTTTTACTATCCTACCCTGCAGAAAGGATTCGTGAACCGGGACGACACACATTTTTCTGTCGCCGGCAAACACTACCCCGCCAGCCGCACCTTTTGCCCAGTCTCCATCGCCTTGTAAATGGCCTCTATGATGCGCAGGTCCTGAAGCCCTTGCTCACCGGATGCAACCACCGGCGTATTTTCCATGACATTCAGGGCAAACGCATCCATCTGGGCCGTTTGCTCCATGCCGCGCTCAGGAAAAGCCAGTGGCTGGTTGTTGACGTAGCCCCCGCCGATTTGGTAGCCGAAGGCAGGAGACAGCCCGAACTTGCCGTCCTTGGCTGACACAAACAAGTAATCGCTGTTCGCCACATAGCTTGTGGAGCAGTTGGAAGCCCCGCCGCCCGGGAATTCCATCTGCCAGAACAGAGTCTCCTCGATGTTCTTGAATTTTTCAGGGTAGGTCTTGAAAGTCTGTGCAGTGACGGCCACTGGTTCTTCCCCGAACACATAGCGGGCCCCCTCCAGGCAGTAAATCCCCACATCCATGAGTGGCCCGCCGCCGGCGTACTGTCGTTGGAAGCGCCAGTTGTCCCAGCCCAGGGCATTGAAGGAGAGTGCCGCCTCCACGACTTTCACGGGGCCGTAGACCTTTCCCTGTCCGAGTCTTTTCATTTCTAGGTGATGAGGCTCATAGAAAAGCCGGTATCCGATTTGCAGTTTCACGCCCGCTGCCTCGCAGGCGCGGATCATCTTCTCGCAATCTGCCGCGGAGGTGGCCATGGGTTTTTCACAGATGACATGTTTGCCGGCCCGTGCAGCGCGTATGGTGTATTCGGCGTGCATGGAATTAGGGAGGGCGATGTAGACGATGTCGATGTCCTTGTTGGAGGCTATCCTGTCGAAATTTTGGTAGTTGTAGATATTGGCGTCGCTGAGTTGGTATTTTTCTTTCCAATCAGCCACCTTCGTCGGGGTGCCGGTGACGATTCCCCGAAGGCGGCAGTATTGGCAGGCCAGCAGGGCTGGGGCCAGGTGATGGGTGGCATAGCCTCCCAATCCCACTAGGGCGATTCCGAGTTGTTTGTCGGGCCGGCAGGCGCCCGGCAGTATACTGATGCCTGAGGATAGCGTGACGGCCCCCAGCGAGAGGCCGGTTTTCCTGATGAAGTCGCGACGGCTTTGCATTTTCATGTCAGTGAGCTTATTTTGATTATCAAACACATGCTGGCACGGGGTCATCGAAGTGGCAACGCGGCTCTTATCTTTCCACTTTGAGCCTTTTTCAGTTACATAGCTGGGCTATGCTCCATTGAAAAGCCCTCAAGTGGAAAGAAGACAGTACTTTTTCCCACTATGCCGACCCCTCGCAACAAGTATATTTCAAACTGGCAGCCTGGAGTGCCGGGTATTGCCGGGCGGCAGTCCTCGGCTCTCTCGCCGGATTTCCTTCGACATTTGGAGACAGAGGGCTGCAGGCTTGTTAAGCCTAGATTATTTCTGCCGAAGGTCAATGCGCTCCCGGCAGGGAGAAGGCGACATAGGCGTCGCCAGAGCGGGTTCCCAGCTTGCCACCGCCGCAGGCCACCACCACAAATTGCCGGCCGTTGACCTTGTAGGTGGCAGGCGTGGCATAGCCTGCCTCCGGCAATTTATACTCGAAGAGCAGCTTCCCGTTCGAGGAGTCAAAGACCCTGAATTTTTCATCCAAGGTGGCTGCTATAAACAATAGGCCTCCGGAAGTCACCACCGGGCCGCCGTAGTTCTCGCAGCCGGTGTCTTTCTGGCCTTGCACGGCCAGCTCCGGATATTCTCCGAAGGGCACCTTCCAGCGCAGCTCCCCAGTGTTCAGGTCTATGGCGTTGAGGGTGCCCCAGGGCGGGGTTATGGCCGGGTAGCCGTCGGGGTCCTTGAACTTGTTGTAGCCTTTGAAATAGTAGGGATAGGGCCATTTGTCCGGGACGTCGGCGGCGGTGCCGGCCGTGGCGTTCACGTCTTCCAGCAGGTAGGCAGTAAGTGCCTCGATCTGCGCGGCGGAGAGGTGTGCGTAGGATGGCATGGCGCCCTTGCCGGTGTAGATCAGGGTTTTGACAGCCTCGGCATTCGTCCTGTTCTTAAGGCCCTTGAGGTCCGGAGCCGAATAGACGCCGCCGCCCTTGAAGTCGGCGCCATGGCAGGACATGCACTGTGTGGCGTACAGGTTTTTACCCGACTCATAGAGGCTGCCGGCCTTTCCGGGAGCAAAGGGTTCCAATTGCAGTATCCATGGCATTTCATTGGCATTGACGTAGAGGATGCCCTGGGGGTCGACAGCCGCGCCTCCCCATTCCCCGCCGCCGTCGAAGCCCGGGAAGAGGATGGTTCCCTCCACGCTGGGGGGGACGAACTGCTTGCCCTTGCGGCTTCGGTTCCAAATTTTCTTTGCGTATTCATAGGCCTGGGGGGTGCGGCGGGTCAGGTCGCCCTCCTTGATTTCCTGCCTGGCAAATGGCAGTGGCTTGGCTGGCAGTGGCTGGGTGGGCCAGGCCTGTTCACCCCGGAGATCAGAAGGGGGGACTGGCACCTCGTTCACCTCATAGAGAGGCTGGCCGGTTTCGCGGTTGAGCACGAAGACATGGCCGGATTTGGTAACCTGTGCCAGGGCATCCACCTTTTTACCATTGATGGTGAGCTGCACCAGATTGGGCGGGCAGGGCAGGTCTCGGTCCCAAAGGTCGTGATGGACGAACTGGTAGTGCCAGAGCCGCTTGCCGGTTTTGGCATCCAGAGCCAGGAGGCAGTTGGCAAAAAGGTTTTGTCCGATGCGGTCGCCGCCATAAAAATCAAAGGCTGCCGAGCCGGTGGGCACGAAGACGATGCCGCGCTGTTCATCGAGGCTCATGCCTGCCCAGGAATTAGCGCCGCCGGACTGCTTCCAGGCATCAGGCGGCCAGGTGTCGTAACCGTATTCACCGGGTTGGGGGATGGTGTGGAAAATCCATTCCAGCGCTCCAGTCTTCACATTGAAGGCCCGCACGTGGCCGGGTGCGGCATAGGCGGATTCATTGACCCTGGTGCCGAGGATGAGCAGGTCTTCGTACACGACGCCAGGGGTGTTGGAGACTACGAAATAGCTGCTGGCATGCGCTCCCAGTCCGGTGTGGAGGTCCACCTTGCCCTCCTGGCCGAAGGAGGGAATCAGCATTCCGCTTTTTGCATCCATGCAAAAGAGAAAGGGGCCGGCGGTGGCCAGCAAGCGTTCCTCCCGGCCATCCGTCCAGAAGACCAGTCCGCGGTTGACCCCCAGGCTGAAGTGGTCCAGCTGATTGTCTGGGAGGGGGGCAAAGCGCCAGATTTCCTTGCCGCTGGTGGCATCGAGGGCGAAGAAGTTCAGGTCGGGGCTGCTGCCGTAGAGGATGCCGTCAATAACGAGGGGGTTGCATTGTATCTGGCTTCGGTTCGCGTGGTCGGCGCCGCCGCTGTGGTAGGTCCAGGCCACCTTTAGTTGTTGTACGTTCTGCGTGTTGATTTGGTCTATGTCAGCGTAGTGGCTAACGTCTTTTGCGCCGAGGTAGTACCGCCAGTTGACGTCGGAGGGATGGCTGCCGCGCTCAGTGCTGCAGGAAAAAACGGTGCAAAGTGTGATGATGAGCAATGCTTTTTTCATAGTTACGAGGAGTATTGAGATTTTACTCAGGTTCAAAGGCGGCAGCCTGGGATTCGTCTCAAAGCACCACCGGCACCTGGCAGACGGGACAAAAGAGTGGCAGGTTCGTCATGCTAAAGCATGGACTCCCGGTAGTCCCTTTTGCCTGCTGCGCATTCATGCGGTAAACTTAGCTAATTGATAAAATTATTTTGGCGAAAAGTGAAATAGATAGAGATTTTTTATTTATTCTTGCGAGGCTGTTCTTTTGGCAGAAAATAACTGAAGGTCAGTGCGCAAAAGATGCTTTGAAACCCTGGCAATTGCCCTGGGGTCATCTAAGAAAGGTGCCCCCACTAATCACAATCTCTACATGGAAGGTCTATATCCGAGGCGAACGATTATACTCTTTCTCTTAGTTGTTACCGCCATCTTTTATTATCCCACGCTGCAAAACAAATTTGTAAATTGGGATGATACTGTTTACGTCATCGAAAACGAATTTGTGCAAAAGCTCAGTGTCGACAACCTGAAGGCCATCTTCACAAGGAGCATTGCTGAGAACTACCATCCCCTCACTTTTGTTTCACTGGCACTTGATTACGCCATCGCCGGCACATCCCCCGCCTGGTATCACCTGGTGAACCTGTTGTTGCACCTGGTCAACACCTTGCTGGTCTTCCAGCTCATTTTCCTGCTGACAGGCAGGGGGCGGCCAACCATAGCCTTCCTGACAGCCCTGCTTTTTGCCATCCACCCGATGCACGTCGAGGCAGTCGCCTGGGTCACCGGCAGGAAGGACCTGCTTTTCAGTCTTTTTTACCTCGCCGGACTCATCGCCTATTTCCTTTACCTCGAAAAGGGCAGAACCAAGTGGCTGATATATGCCTTCTTGCTCTGTGTTTGTTCTCTGCTTTCCAAGCCTGCTGCCGTCAGTTTCTTCCTGGTGCTGCCGTTGATAGACTACTGGAGGGGGCGGGGTTTCGGCCGCAGGCAGGTGCTTGAGAAGCTCCCCTTTGCATTGGCCTGTGCGGCTATTGGCGCCATCACTTTCATGATACAGGCTGACTCCAGCGTCAAGACTCTGGAGCAGTTGTCGGTGTTGGACCGGGTGAATTTCACGGCCTACGGCATCGTGGTTTACCTTGTGAAGGTCCTTTTCCCCATCAATCTCAGCCCTTTTCACAGCTACCCCGATTTGTCAAAAGTCCCCGTCCATTTTTATTACATGCCCTTTCTGGCACTTGGGCTTGTCGGGGGGATGGTCTGGCTGTCCTGGAAGAGAACCTGGAGAGTGGGTCTTTTCGGCATTATGTTTTTCCTGGTCACCTTGAGCCCGACGATGCAATTGCTGGCCTTCGGGGAGTCGATTGTTTCTGAGCGCTACACCTATTTGCCTTACATAGGCCTGTTCTTCATGCTGGCAGGAGGTCTGTCGGTGCTGGCGGACCGCTACGTTCGCCACAGGATGCTGCTTGTGGCTGGCACTGCGGTCTTCTGCACCCTGCTGGCAACTGTCTGCTTTCAACAGACCAAGGTATGGAGAGATGGTATCTCCCTCTGGACCGCGGCCATATCGTCGGGCCAGTATCCCTCCTCGAGGGCTTACACCAACCGGGGCACGGCCTATGCCTATGCCGAGAAGTTTGAACTGGCCCTGGAGGACTTCAATCAGGCCAAGGAACTCAACCAGAACGAATATGACGCCTATCACAACACCGGCATCATCTACTACCGCCAAAACCGCCTGGACGAGGCCTTGCAGCAATTGAACTACGCCCTCCAGCTCAGTCCCTTGCACCCCAATGCCCTGGGAAACCGCGGGCACGTTCATTTCAAGAAGAATGACCTTGACAACGCCATACGCGATTATACCGGCGCCATCAATGGCAACCCCTACAACCCCGAGATATACAACATGCGGGGATTCATCCTCTTTGAGCACAAGCGGCAATACCGCCAGGCGATAGAAGACTTTGACAATGCCATAAGAATCAATCCCTCCTACGTGGCGGCCTATGTCAACCGGGCCAAGGCCCATTTGGCTGTCGGCAATGCCGAGCAGGCGGAAGCGGATCTTTCTGAGGCCAGGCGATTGGGCTTCGAGCCCTCGGCCTCGTTACTGGAAGAGCTTGCCCGAAAGCCGGGAAGCGGGGACTGAGCACTATACAAGTCAATCAAGCAACAAACACATGAAAAATTGCTTTATTCTGACCTCCATAATTGCCTTTTGCCTGTTCAACCGGGAAACTTTTGCGCAGCTCTGTCCGGTGGGGACATTTTCTTCGAGTGGCAATGAGCCTTGTACTCAATGCAGTCCCGGCACGTTCAGCAATTCCCAGGGCGCCACCAGTTGCGTCAATTGTCCGTTCGGGCAATTCAGTTCGTCAAACGGTGCGACGGCGTGCACGAACTGCACGGCCGGCACATTCAACGGTAGTACAGGCCAGTCGGTCTGCACGGATTGTCCGATGGGCCAGTTCAGCGGGTCTTCGGGTGCGACGGCGTGCACGAACTGCACGGCTGGCAAATTCAACAACCAGGCAGGGCAGTCGGCCTGCACGGATTGTCCGATGGGCCAGTTC
>JBEAYO010000107.1:0-9285 GCA_041159285.1 Bacteroidota bacterium
AAATTGATTTGCAAATTTACAATTTTTTGTTGAATACTGTGAGTGAGAGATGTCACTCCTGGTGGCGGGAAATGAAAAAATCGGTTTTGGTTGGCAATTGGTGAGGCAGATTTTTCTGCTAAGCTACGGCCCAATCCTTGCAATCAAAGCACAGTTCCAGCAAGAGTTAAGCGCAGCGTCTCTTGCGGCAATAAACCATAACTCTCCCCCTTATTCCCAGAGGGGCAATTCAATCAACTCTAGCACCAGTGGGCATTCCTGAGCCCTTCCTGCATAAGCACAAGCCGATGAATAAACATAATCGTGCGGCGAAAAGACTATGCCAGCTTCCACAGGGTTTTTGTGAATATAGTCCAGTTTCTGCTTCGTAAACTTCAATAAAATTAGCTCCTCAGGATGATTATCCTGTATCCATACCTGGTAAAGAGAGTTATTCGGATTAGCCCGGCCCGACTTGCCAAATGCCCGAAGCAACCATTCACGCCGGCTTTCCGATATATCCTTGACGGCCTTCAATAATGTACTGGAAGTGTACTTCCTGAAGTCGCGAATTATATCGAAAAGCTGTTCACCGTTAGGCTTCCTCGAAACAATCAGGTGAACGTGACTAGTCATTATGACAAATGCGTGGACGACCAGCCCTTTGCGTTCTTGGCAATGTCTCAGGGAATCTAACAATATTTCCTTGTATTCTTTTCTGATGAACAAGTCGATCCAATGTATCACGGTGAAGGTGATGAAGTACATCCCTTCCGGGTTTTTGATTTTCAGGGCTCTGCTCATAGTTTTTTTGAGGAAGATAGGCGTTTCAGTGGAATTTTGCAAGTCTTTTTGGTTAAGAGCATGATGTCGCGTCGCAAGAGACGCTGCGCTTAACTCTTGCTGGAACTGTGCTATGATTGCAAGAACTGAGTCACAGAATATCGGGAAGATCTGGAAGTCGACGCCAGTCTTTGGGTGTAGGTTAATGGCCGCAAGAGACGCTGCGCTTAACGCTTGCTGGAACTGTAGCTTTTATTGTAAGGATTGAGTCCCGGTATGTAGGGTCAATAGCCTTCAAAACGCAGCTGCCGAAACAACCTTTGCCTTGAAGGCGACAAAATTTTTCACGCCCACGTACCAACCTTTTTCTTGAGCCGTCTGTCTTTAGGGGGGTGTTTTCAATGTATTGGCAGGGAGGCTGCCAAGGCGTTCTTTATACAAGCCCCAGCTCCAATCAGAATTCACTAACTTTACACCTCAAAAATCAGCTGGCAGGCAACACAAACCAACTGCATGCTAAAAATCGGCGTACTCGGTGCAGGCCACCTCGGCAAAATCCATCTGCAGTGCCTTCAGCACCTGACGGACCACTATATCCTGTGCGGCTTCCACGACATAGACTCCCAGGCCGCCAGCGCCGCCGCCCAAACCCTCGGCATCACCCACTACGACAGCTATGACGAACTTCTCGACGCGGTGGACGTCGTGGACATCGTCACCCCCACCTCCACCCATTTCGACCTCGCCAAAAAAGCCATCCAAAGCGGCAAACACATTTTTATAGAAAAGCCCCTCACCCAAACCCCCGAAGAAGCCCGCCAGCTCATACAACTCGCCCAACAACACCAGGTCGTCGCCCAGGTAGGCCACGTCGAACGCTTCAACCCCGCATTTCGCTCCGTGCGTCACCTCCAGCTCCAGCCCCTGTTCATCGAAGCTCATCGCCTTGCCCACTTCAACCCCCGCGGCACCGACGTGCCCGTCGTGCTCGACCTCATGATCCACGACATCGACATCGTCCTGCACCTGGTGAAATCCCCCGTGCAGCATATCAGCGCCAGCGGCGTGGCCGTGGTCAGCGACACCCCCGACATCGCCAATGCCCGCATCGAGTTCGCCAACGGCTGCGTGGCCAACCTCACCGCCAGCCGCATCTCCATCAAGCAGATGCGCAAAATCAGGCTGTTCCAGAAGGACGCCTACGTAGGTCTGGACTTCCTGGAAAAAAACGCCCAGATCCTCCGCATGTCCAACCCCGACGGCGGTGAGCTGCCTCCCAATGCCTTCGAACTGGAAACGCCCACCGGCACCAGGGTCATCTCCATGGAAATGCCGCCCGCCCCGCCCATCAACGCCATCGAGGAGGAATTGCGCTCCCTGGCCGAATGCATCGGGCAGGGACTTCCCGTGCCGGTCTCCCTGCAAGAGGGCTGCGATGCCCTCACCGTGGCCTGCGCCGTGATGGAACAAATCGGGGAGCGGCTGCTTAGGAGCTGATCTGCGTTTTTGGAATGATATTTTTACACTCGCCCCACTTTTTTAAATAATAACTATTCATCTGCCTATAAAAATTGAAAATGACCGGCTTTATCAAAACTTCCATCCTGCTGCCCATACTCCTGCAGGCAGCGACGATCTTCGGCCAGCAAACGGAGCCCCTACCTGCACCGGCCAGCACCACCAATCCTTCCCCCGTCGAGTCCCTGCTGCTCACCGGCTGCGGCGACAACTTTTTCGACCCAGGAGGACCCGACAGCAATTACACGGACAATGTGCAAAGCATCACCACTATCTGTCCTACGCTGCCCGGGCAGTTCGTCGAAGTCAACTTCAGCCAGTTCGAAACCGCGCTGGGAGAAGACTACCTGACTGTTTACAGCGGCAGTTCCACCAGCAACCTGCTCACCCAGTACTCGGGCAATTACATACAGTCCTCCATCTCTTCCTATGATCCCTCCGGCTGCCTGACCTTCCTGTTCCATCCCTTCGGATCGCAGGTTGCTGCGGGTTGGGAAGCCACCGTTGCTTGCGCGGACTGCCCCCGGCCCAACCAACTCAGGGTCTATGAAACAAGCCCCAATGCCGCCAGGATCTACTGGTGGTACTACTCCGGCGCAGTTTCCTACCAGGTGGAGGTGGGCCTGCCAGGCTTCGCGCCCGGCACCGGCGAATCGCTGATTTCCCAGACAGTGGGATTTTCGGAGGCGTTTTTACAGGGATTGCAAGGCAATACCTCCTACGAGGCCTATGTCCGCATCGTCTGCAGCAATGGCCAGAGCGCCTTTGAAGGGCCGTTACCCTTCCGCACAGCCCCCGGCTGTGGGGAGACCTTCACCGACCCCTCCGGCCCCGACAGCAACTTCGTCGTCCAGCACCTCAGCCAGGTGCTGGTCTGCCCCGAAGAACCGGAAACCTTCGCCTCCGTTGATTTCCAGACCTTCGACATGCCGGGCAGCTACGGGCCGCTTTACATTTATGACGGACTCAACGGCTCTTACATGGGTGCATTTTCAAATGATGCACCGCCTGCAGGCCCCATCACGGCTACTAATCTCTCTGGCGGCTGCCTTTATTTTGTGCCCAACGTCAATTATGCGGTGGCACCCGGGGAAGGCTGGGAGGCGAGCATCTCCTGTGTCACTTGTCCGCAACCCTACAACCTGACCACCTCGGGTGCCACGGCCTCTTCCGTTGACCTGAACTGGACCAACCTGGGCATGGCCAGCTTTTACCGCTGGGAACTGGGCCTGCCCGGATTCGTGCCGGGCACGGGAGCCGATGTGGCCGGTGGCAACACGAGCTCCAGTTACATCAACGTGGCAGGTCTGGAAAGCGGCACCTTCTATGAAGCCTATGTGCGCACGCAATGCTGGAACGGCGACACCAGCATTTTCTTCGGCCCGGTGCTGTTTTCCACCAGCCCGGAATGCGGGGATACGTTTTACGACCTGGGAGGACCCGACGGCAACTATCCAGCTCACCAGGATGTCTATACCACCATTTGCCCGGATGAACCCGGCCAGTTCGTGCAGGCCAGCTTCTCGGAATTCGACCTAGACCCCTGCTGCACCTGGCTCGAAATCAGGGATGGCGCCTACTGGTGGAGCCCCCCGCTTGGCTATTACACTGGCAGCAACAGCCCCGGCACTGTGGCCGCCAACAGCCCCGACGGCTGTCTTACTTTCCACTTCTATTCCGGGGCCTCCTCCCAGGGCACCGGCTGGGAAGCCGCCATCTCCTGCGTCACCTGCCCGGCACCTTCTAATTTCAGGGTGGATCAGACGAGCACAGAATATGTGCAGCTCGCCTGGAACCTGCCTTACAACGCCGACTATTTCCACTGGGAGGTGGGTCCCCCGGGCTTCACCCCCGGCACGGGCAGCGGTCTGTCGGCCGGCAATGTCAATTCCAACCTCATCCTGGTGACCGGCCTGGAAAGCGGCACGACCTACCACGCCTGGCTGAAGTCGATCTGCTCTTCCTCCGACCAGAGCGCCTACGTGGGACCGCTTGTTTTCACCACCAACCCCAGCTGTGGGGATTATTTCCAGGACACTGGCGGAGAAAACGGCAACACCCCCACGCATAGCTACACCACCACCATCTGTCCGGATGTGCCGGGGACTTTTGTCCAGCTGGAATTCGACACCCTGGATTTGGGAACTTGCTGCTCCAGCTTCACCATCATCGATGGTGAAAGCCACTGGGGTGCCATCATCGGATACTACCTCCAGCAGGCCAATCCTGGCATTGTAGCGGCTACAAATCCCTCCGGCTGCCTGACCTTCGCCTTCCATGCATCTGGATCGCCGGGCCTGGGCTGGGGCGCCGAGGTCAACTGCATCACCTGCCCCCAGCCATATCAGCTTGCCGCTGCGAATGCCCAGAACAATAGCATTCAGCTATCCTGGAGCCACCAGGGCGGCAATCTGGCAAACTTTGTCTATGAAGTGGGCTTGCCGGGATTTACCCCCGGCAATGGAGAATCCGCGGCCGCTGGAAATGTGAACGTGAACTATGATCATTTGACCAATCTCGAGGGAGGCACGACCTATGAATTTTACGTGCGCAGCAACTGCCTGGGGACAGCGGGGGCTTCCGGCTGGGCCGGTCCCTTTGTCTTTACCACACTGCCCACCTGCGGAGACGTGTTCACCGACAGCGGGGGATCCGACGGTAATTACAGCGAGCACGATTACTTCAGTGTCAATATTTGCCCTGACCAGTCCGGCCAATTCGCCCAGATCAACTTCACGGAATTTTCCATTCCCGCCTGCTGTGGCACCCTGGCCTTTTACGACGCCAGCGGCTGGCTGGGTACTTTCAACGGCAGCGAGCTGCCTCCTGCCATCACCTCCAATGGCTTCGACGGCTGCCTGAACGTCCACTTTGCTGCCGGCGGGCAGCCCGGGGAGGGCTGGATTGCCGATATCACCTGCGTGAACTGCCCCGCTCCTAACAGGGTGTTCATGGACTACGCCACTTCCACCTCCGCCCGCTTCAACTGGAACTACATCAGTGCCGCCACCAGCTACTACTGGGAGGTCGGCCCTGCCGGTTTCCAGCCCGAGACCGGCCAGCATCTCAGCAATGGCACCACCACTGACCATGCCGTGGAAACGGAAGGCCTGGAGAACAACACGGAATATGACTTCTACATCCGCTTGAACTGCCCCAATGGCTCTGTCAGTGGTTTCGCCGGTCCCATCCGCTTCACCACGGCTCCTTCCTGCGGCGACAGCTTCTACGACCCCGCCGGTCCCGACAGCAGCTATGTCTCCGGAGGCCTCCACTTCATCACGGTGATTTGTCCGGATAGCGTCGGACAGGCAGTAGCCGTGAGCTTCGATACCCTCTTGATCCATCCCTGGGAAGACTACCTGCACGTTTACAACGGCATCGGCACTTCCAATGCATTGATCGGCACTTACAACGGCATGACACCCGAGCCCGGCACCTTCACGGCCACCAACCCCGACGGCTGCCTCACCTTCCTGCTGAGCGCCAACGGTGGCGGCGTATGGGAAGGCTGGGAGGCCCAGGTCACCTGCATCAGCTGTCCTGCCGTCTCGGGCCTGCTTGCCACCTCCGTCACACCGTCCTCGGCCGAGTTGACCTGGAACGCATCGCCGGTGGCTAGTGCGTATCAATGGGAACTGGGAGTTCCGGGTTTTGTCCCCGGTGCGGGCAATGCCTTGTTTTCCGGTACGGCATCCACCAACTCGATGACGGTCAGTGGCTTGTCCAACGGACAGTCCTATGAGCTGTACGTCCGTCAGATTTGCGGCAGCGACAGTTCCGGCGTTTTCGGCAGCCCGCTGCTTTTTGCCACTGCCATCACCTGCGGCGGGTATTTCTATGATTCGGGCGGGCCGAACGGATACTACAACAACTATGAATACAGCACCACGGTGATTTGCCCTGAATTGCCGGGACAAAATATTTCGGTGACCTTTGAACAATTCTCCACAGAGAGCTGCTGCGATGCACTGCATATTTACGATGGCAACAACACCAACAGCAACTACCTCGGTGGTCTGATCGGTTACCCCACGCTACCGCTGACCTACACTGCCACCAACCCCAGTGGCTGCCTAACCTTCCTTTTCTATTCCGACGGCTCAGTCGTGGGAGATGGCTGGCAGGCCACGGTTGATTGCGGAGGTTGCATCGAGCCACAGGGCATGCATGCCTCAGATCACAGCTTCAGCGGCATCACACTGGGCTGGTCCGAGATGGACCTGGCCGGTTCCTTCCACTGGGAAGTCGGCCTGCCTGGTTTTACGCCTGGAATCGGCCTGGCGCTAAAAGTAGGGAACACCCAGGAAAATGCCGTGGCTGTGGACGGGCTGGCATCCAACACCACCTACGAAGCCTACGTGCGGAGCATTTGCGGAGCCGGGGAGGTCAGCGAGTTTGCCGGTCCGATGAGCTTCTCGACGCTCCTTTCCTGCGGGTCTGAATCTTATGACACCGGTGGCCCTGACGACGACTACGACCCCAATGAGGACTATTACACCCTGCTTTGTCCGGAGGTGGCAGGCTATGCCGTCACCCTCGACTTTACCTTTTTTGAAACCCAGGCCTGCTGCGATTTCCTGGAGGTGCTCGACGGTCGCGAGCCCGGCTCGCCTTCCCTGGGTGTATATTCAGGGAACCAGCTTCCCGGCACGTTCACTTCCTCGGATGCAACAGGATGTCTGAACCTCCATTTCACCTCTGATGCCACCGTCCACCGGGGCGGCTGGGCAGCGGACATCCAGTGCAACCCGGTTTCGGTGTCCTACACGGGCAATTTCAAGGGCAACCTCAGCGTTTTTCCAAATCCGGTGGGAGAGACTTTGCACCTGGAATTCAACCTTCCGGGGCAGGAAATTGTATTTATCAGATTGACTGACATTCACGGCCGGGTGCTCCGGCAGCAGGAGCTCCGGGCAGTGGCAGGGGACAATCAAGCTTTGTTGGATTGCGTCGGCCTTCCTGCAGGCACCTACCTTGTGTCGCTGTCCAGCGGGGCTTACGGCCATGCCGTCAGTCGCGTGATAATAAATTAAACACATGCGCAAGATATCCGCAGACTACATCTTCCCCGTCAGTGCTGCCCCCCTGGTCGAAGGCGTCATTATCGCCGATGACGAGGGGCGCATCCTGTCCCTCGACAAAAGGGAAAACCACGACCCCGCCAGCCTGGAAATCCACCGCGGCGCCATCGTCCCCGGCTTCGTCAACGCTCATTGCCATCTCGAACTCTCCCACATGAGGGGTGTTGCGGCCACCGGTACCGGCCTGTTGCCCTTCCTCCAGACGGTGGTCAACTTCCGCGATGTCTCCGAGGAGCAAATCCTCGATGCCATTGAAAAGGCAGACCAGGAAATGCACGAGGCCGGCATCGTCGCCGTGGGCGACATCTCCAATAAGGCCGACACGGCGGCCACCAAGCGGAAGAGCCGCTTGCGCTATTACACCTTTGTCGAGATGTTCGACTTCCTAAAGGACGAATGGGCGCAGAAGACCTTCGACGGCTACTACGAGGTGTACAGGCAGCAGGCGGGTCCGGAGGACGGCCACCACCGCAAGAGCTGTGTGCCGCACGCACCCTACACCGTTTCTCCTGCCTTGTTCGGGCTCATCAACCGGGCCAACCAGGGCGAGGAAGGCCAGGCGCCCCTCACCATCAGCATCCACAACCAGGAAACCGTGCACGAGGATGATTTTTTCCTGTCAAAAACGGGGGGATTCCTCGATTTTTACAAGGCCTTCAATATCCCGGTGGATCAGTTCCGGCCCACGGGAAGGCCTTCCCTGCACTATGCCATCGGGCAGATGGATCCCGGCCACCGCACTCTTTTCGTGCACAACACCCTGACAGCCCCGGCGGAGATCCGCCTCGCACAGGACTGGTCCGGCGGCGCCTGTTTCTGGGCGACCTGTCCCAATGCCAATCTGTACATAGAAAACCGGCTGCCGAACTACCGCCATTTCCTGGACACCGGTGCCCGCGTCTGCATCGGCACCGACAGTCTGACATCCAACTGGCAGCTATCCGTGCTGGAGGAGATGAAGACTATTGCCCGTTTCCAGAGCTATGTCGGCTTTGAGACCCTCCTGCGCTGGGCAACGCTGAACGGTGCGGAAGCCCTCGGCTTTGAGGCTTCGCTGGGCAGCATCGAGCCAGGCAAGCAACCAGGCCTTAACCTGCTGAACTTCAGCGCCCCCTGGCAGCTGGAGGCCTCGACCACAGTCCGCCGCCTGTTGTGACCGCCGGCTGTGGCGTAAAATTTGGAGTATCAATTCTCATGATGAAAAACATATTATTATCCCTGCCGTTTGCCCTGCTGCTGTTTTCAGCAGCTTACACCCCTTCCGAACGGCCTGCCACCGGCGACCACGGCGTCACCTCCAGGCAAAGCCTGGTTGACACCTTCCTGCTTCGCCTGCCAGATCTCGTGGCCGAGCGCGACAGCCAGGTCTGTCTGACCGTCAGCGCCCTTGAGTTCAAACGCATGCTATCCATGCAGTACAGCATGAGCTGGGACACATCCGTGCTGAAGTTCCGGCAGGTCAGGGCCTTCGGCCTGCCCTCCATGGGACCCAACAACTTCGGCACCCACCTGGCTGCCAAGGGCACGCTCACCTTTTCCTGGTACGATCCCAACCTGCGCGGCATGACCAAAGGCGGTCCTGTCGCCCTGTACGAGCTATGTTTCCTGGCGACCGGGCTTCCCGGCAGCAAGACGCAGATCAGTTTCGGCAGCCATCCGACGGTGGTGGAAATTGCCAATGCAGCTGCTGAGTTTTATGTGCTGGCCTCGCAGGGCGGCAAAGTGGAGGTGAGGAAATAACAGGGTGTTGCGCCAAAGCGCAGTAAAATGAAATATTGTAATTGTTTAGCACCCCTTGCTGACGCTGCTTGTTATCCGGAAAGGACGGTTGGCGGCTCGCCTGAGCGCACCAACGACCGGGGGTGTGTAAAAAGTCCCCTGGGAGCAGTGCCCCTCTTTCAAAAGGGCGCGGGGCGCAGCC
>JBEAYO010000108.1:0-9246 GCA_041159285.1 Bacteroidota bacterium
GCTCAGGCGCGCCGCCGACCGCCCTTTCCGGAAAACAAGCAGCACTTGCAAGGGTGGCTGAACAGTTATGTTGAAGTTATCTCGAGGGCTCCGATACGACCAACAGTAAAAACTAAAACCCATTTCATGCATCGCTCACTACTCGCAATCTTATTCCTGGCACTTTCTGCATGGCAGGCCGTATCCCAGGTTCAAAAGGCCCCTCCCCGGACAGAAGGACAGGGCCCCTTCCCACAGCTGATCATCCGGGGTGTGACACTCATCAACGGCAACTGTGCACCGCCCATCGGACCGGTGGATATCGTCGTGGAGCAAAACAAGATTGCCGCCATCCGCAACGTCGGCTATCCCGGCGTCCCCATCGACAGCTCAGACCGGCCGAGGCTGAAGCCGGAAGGACATGAACTCGACTGCTCGGGAATGTACCTGCTGCCAGGATTTGTGGACCTGCACGGCCACATCGGAGGCCGCGCGCAGGGCGCAGATGCGGAATATGTCTTCAAACTTTGGCTGGGCCACGGCATCACGACCATTCGGGACCCCGCCTGCGGCAACGGGCTCGACTGGGTCCTGGACCAAAAAAAGCTTAGTGCCGACAACAAGATAACAGCCCCCCGCATCAGGGCCTACTCCGTCTTCGGCATGGGGGATGCCCCATACCCCAACACGCCCGAGGAAGCCCGGGCCTGGGTGAGCGACAACGCAAAGCGGGGAGCGGATGGGATTAAATTCTTTGGTGCCCCGCCAGAAATCATGTCAGCGGCCCTGGAGGAAAATAAAAAACTGGGGCTCCGCTCCGCCTGCCACCATGCCCAGATGGACGTTGCCGGATGGAACGCGCTCAACTCCGCCCGCGCCGGCCTCACCTCCATGGAGCATTGGTACGGCCTGCCGGAAGCCCTTTTCGCCGACCGAACCGTGCAGCACTACCCTCCCGACTACAACTACCTCAACGAGCAAAACCGGTTCGAAGAGGCCGGCAAGCTTTGGAAACAGGCTGCCCCACCCTATTCCGACCACTGGAACAAGGTCATGCAGGAACTGCTGGACCTCGACTTCACCATCGACCCCACTTTCAACATCTATGAGGCCAACCGGGACTTGCACCGGGCGCGCCGCGCCGAATGGCACGAGGAATACACCCTGCCCTCCCTGTGGCGGTTTTACGCGCCCAGCCGCATCTCCCACGGCAGCTACTGGTTCTCCTGGGGCACGGAGCAGGAGGTGGTCTGGAAAGAAAACTACAAGCTCTGGATGACCTTTGTCAACGAGTATAAAAACCGCGGCGGCAGGGTCACGGCCGGTTCCGACAGCGGCTTCATCTACCAGCTCTACGGCTTTGCCTACATCCGGGAACTTGAACTGCTGCGGGAAGCCGGGTTCCATCCCCTGGAAGTCATTCGCTCCGCCACCCTCTACGGGGCCGAGGCACTCGGCATGGCGGACCAGATCGGCACAGTGCAGGTGGGAAAACTCGCCGACTTCGTCATCGTGGAGGAAAACCCGCTTGCCAACCTGCAGGTGCTTTACGGGACAGGCGCCATCGCACTCGACGAGAACAACGAGGCTGTCCGCGTCGGAGGGGTGAAGTACACCATCAAGGACGGGATCATCTTTGACGCAAAACAACTGCTGGCAGATGTCCGGGAAATGGTGCGCAAGTCCAAGACCCGGGACGAGGATGAGATCCGGCAACCCGGGAATTGAGCGGGTATTGCCACATCGCTGCGGCGAATTTTACACATGCTCCTAAACCTGCTGATGTGAACCATGCCATGGAAACCATTAAGATTTCACACTGCCTGATGCTGGCTTTGCAGCTCGTCGTGGCAGCGCTGCAGGCACAACAGCCTTTCAACTGCGATGGCAAGCTCTATTTCGCCACCACCAGCAGCAATGGCAACAGCCAGCTCCTGCGCATCAGCAAAGACAGCAGCCAGCTGAACCAGCCTGTCATCTCCACCGTATCCAACGACCTGGGGCACGCTGTTGCGGCCCTGGGTTACAACGTGCAGGACCAACTGCTGTATGCCCTCGAACTCGACTCCTGGCACCTGCTGCAGATAGATGCACAAGGGACGGTCGCCGACCTGGGCGTGCCCCCCAACCTGAACCTGGACCTGGAATATCAAGCCGGCGAGGTGCGCCCCCAGGGCGGAGGACTGATCGTCATCGGCCGCGAGCCGGGAGGCAGCGACAAAGCTCTTTATACCATCAACCTGAAGCCACCTTACTACGCAGGCCTGGCCTCCATCGTCAGCGACGAGCCGGTGCGCATGACCGACCTCGCCTTCGACCCCGTCTTCGGCAGCCTTTTCGGGTTTGACGAACTCAACAAGCGCTTTGTCAAAGTGACGGTCGGCGGCAATGTCACCAGCGTGAATTATTCTCCACAGCAGCAGATTGGCTCACTGGGCGCCCTGTTCTTCAATCAGTGGGGGCAACTGTACGGCATAGACGACGGCGGCGGGCAGGGTGAGAGCCTTTTATTATTCAACAAATTCAACGGCGAGGTGGTCGCCTCTTTCCCGGGGCCTGCAGGTGGTTTCTCCGACGGCTGCTCCTGTCCTTACCGCATCGAATTTTACAAGACTATCTCCCCTGCGGCCACCATCCCCTGCAGCGATGTGACTGTCACTTATACATTCCGGAATAGCGCCGGCATCTCCTATGGCCAGATTCTGCTGGAAGATCTTTTTCCAGATGAATTCACCATCGAAGAAGTGACCGATGGGCTGCCGGCCGGAGGCACCATCCAGGGCCTTGGTACCAGCCTGCTGCAGGTCAGCGGGCTGGAGGTGTTGCTGGATACCGGCTCGTTTTCCATCCGGCTGAATATTGGCGACGCTGCCGGAATATATGCCTCGCAGGCACTCGCCTCGAACTTTCCCATAGCCTTTGGCAGCAGCATCCTTTCCGATGACCCAGCCAGCCCGGCGCCTGGCGACCCCTCCATCCTGACAGTGGCGGACACTGGAAGCGTCATAGCGCAACTCAATCCCAAATTGTGTCCCGGCGGCACGGTACAACTCCATGCGGCGGCCAACGGAACGTCCTACCTTTGGAGCAACGGCGCTGAGACGCCCTCCATCCTGGTCGGGGAGCCAGGCCAATACGCGGTGACGGTGTCCGGCTCCTGTGGCATTTACAGCGACACAGCAACGGTGGTGGCGGCCGCTGCCCCCCTGATTGAGCTGGGAGACGACCGGGCATTCCCCTATGGGCAAAATCAATCCCTGCCCTATACCCTGAACGCCTCCGGAAATATTTTTTTTCAATGGGAGACTTCTGACGGTGCTGACCTCAGCTGCCAGTTTTGCAGCAATCCACAGCTGAGCGTGCGGGAGCCAGCCACTGTATCGGTAACCATCACCGATGAGAATGGCTGTACAGCCAGCGATGAGTTGAGGGTAAAGCCGGCAGACGAGGTCTCCGTGTTTGTTCCCAGCGCCTTCAGCCCGAATGGAGACGGCATCAACGACTTGTTCTTTCCGATGGCCAAGGGCAACATTCCCCTGGCCTTATTCCGGATTCACGACCGCTGGGGTGGGCTTTTGTTCGAAAAAAAGGAAGGGCTGACCAATGATGCCTCTCTGGGCTGGGACGGCACAGTGGAGGGCAAGGTGGCGGAGTCGGGCATTTTCTTTTGGGAATTGCACCTCGCCTTGCCGGGAGGCAGGCTCGACCGGCGCACAGGCACTGTCCTGGTCACCGGCCTGGAGAGAGACTGAGGGGGGCATCGCAAGCCAAGTTTTTTACTTAGGAAATATTTTCCGTTATTAACTTTGGAACCAGAACGGAACCGTCCTGATGCCTGCTTTGTGGCAGCAAGAGCTGCTGCGCTCCACTTTTGCTGGAACTGTAGTTATGTGAACGGGAGGCGCAGCTAGTCGGGAAGTCCTGAAACAACAATTAGCAATGCTTCCCAGCTGCAAATAACCGGTAGTTTTTATCAGCATAAAAAGTTACGCTGCTGAACACCCAACCCTTTCAGGCAAAAAAACAAGTTTAATTTCATTCAATACAATTCAAATGCACATGAAAAAAACACTTTCTCTCCTGTTAGTCCTGTTTTTCGCAGGCGCATCCGCGCTGAACCTCAAGGCGCACAATCCTGCTACAGTGGACAACAACGACCTCATTGGCCGCTGGGACCTGACCGTTTACGACGGCAAAAAAGAAATGCCTTCCTGGCTGGAGGTCAAGTTGTCTGGCATCCGCACCCTGGTGGGTTACTTCGTAGGAGAAAGCGGCAGTGCCAGGCCGATTTCCCAGGTCTTTTTTAAAGATGGCAAGGTGAGTTTCAGCATTCCGGCACAATGGGACGACTCGGACAAGCCGCTGACTCTGGAAGGCACCTTGCGCGATGGCAAGCTCAGCGGCACTATTACCACGCCGAAGGGTGAAACGCATCGCTTCACGGGCGAGCGGGCGCCACTGCTCAATCGCAGCAAGCCGGTGGAATGGAGCGAGCCCATCCAGCTTTTCAACGGCAAGAACCTCGATGGCTGGCGCACGCAGACCAGCGACAACCAGTGGGTGGTTGAAAACGGGGTTTTGAAAAGTCCCCGCTCGGGCTCCAACATCATGACGGAGCAGAAATTCGAGGATTTTAAGCTGCACATTGAATTCCGCTATCCCAAGGGAAGCAACAGCGGGGTGTATCTCAGGGGCCGCTACGAGGTGCAGGTGGAAGACGATGCCGGCAAAGAGCCTTCCTCCACTTATTTCGGGGGCGTATATGGCTTTCTGACGCCGAACGAGATGGCGGCTGGCCAGCCTGGAGAGTGGCAGACTTATGACATCACGCTGGTTGGCCGCACGGTATCGGTGGTGGCCAATGGAAGAACCATCATCTGCGAGCAGGTGATTCCTGGCATTACTGGCGGCGCGCTCGACAGCAGGGAAGGAGAACCCGGCCCCATTTTACTGCAAGGGGATCACGGCCCGGTGGAGTACCGGAACATAGTCATCACACCGGCGAAATAATATTTACAGCAATAAAAGCCTGAGGCAATCCGCAATAAAAATCCTGCGGATGTATCAATAGTCCCGAAGAATAGCTTTCGCCGGCACTGCTCAGTTTACAGAAAGTACCTCGCCCAAAAGTGGTACTGACCCACTTCCCGGAAAGGGCGAAAGCCGTCTCAAAAGTCTCATTGGCGAATCCCTTCCCGTAATAGGCGCGCGGGGCACAGCCCCGCACACTAAAAAAGCCCTTCCCCGCAGCTGCGGGGAAGGGCTTTTTTAGTGAGGCGGGCTGGCCATGGGCCCTCCCACCTCACTTTCCGGAAGCCAGGCAGCACTGATGGCTGCATTGGCCACCTGTATCAGTTCACCACGACCTTCTTCACGATGGAACCTGCCGGGGTGTTTACCTTCACGAAATAAAGGCCGGCCGGCAAATCACGCACGTTCAGGCTGAGGTGGTTGTTGCCCTGCACCTTGAGGGAACGGGAAGTAATGAGCTTACCCGAAACCGACATCAGGCTGACTGTCACCTCGCGCTGCTCCGGACTGGAGATGGACAAATTGACAAAATCCATGGCGGGGTTCGGATACACGCTGACCGACACATCCTGGAGTACCTCCGTGTTGGTTCCGACGCTGGGACCCTCGGCAGACTGCACGATTGTGCCCTCTTCCGGTGCCGAGGCGCACACATTGTCACCTTCAGCCGTCGTGACACAGGCTTCACCGTTATAGCTCAGCAAGTCCATGAACTCGATATCGTCAATCAACCAGCCGCCGTCAGTGATGCTGGTATTTGCATCCGTGGAGAAGCGGAAACGCAGGTGGATAGTCTCATCCAGCCAGGGCGTAAGATCCACATAGGTAGCTTCAAAAGTGTTGCCGCTGTTGCCGGAGAAAGCTCCGATATTGGGCAGCGCAAGCGTTCCATACTGCAATTCGCCAGGATAGCCATTGCGCAGGATAAGGTCGCTGACCCGCTCCCATTCTGTGCCGCCAACCGGCTTCACTTCTATGGAGCCGCCGTCAGCACCGCCCTCCGTATTGAAACGGTGGTAAATCCTCAGTGCCGGGCGGTCGCCGGTGACTGTCCAGGAAGCCACGCTTTCATCAGCAATCAGATAAACATCGCTCTCTGCTGCAATGCTGGCGGCGTACCAGGCAAAGTCACCCGTGTGGCCACCAAAAGCATCGGTGATAGACCAGATGTTGTCGGGAGAACCGGTGGGGTCGTAATCGAACAGCCAGTTGTCCAGCGCAGTGGCATCAGCGACGTCGTCGAGCCAGAAGCGTTGGGAGTGGAGACCCGGCGGGGTGGTGAGTTTGTAAGTGATCACCTGCTCTTGTCCAAAGCCTATGTTGTTGACATTGAAGACGGCCTGTCCGCCGGAAACAGTGGCCGGGATATTGGAAGAACCAGGCTTGAACTGCGTGCTGGCAGGAATCTCATCGGCAACCGTCACGTTGGTCACAGGTTCTGTTTTGCAATTGCTGATGCGAAGGGTCACGTCAATATCCTCTCCCGGCTCGATGAAGTCGGTGACGGATTTTGTGATGGTGATGGAATTGCGGCACTCGCAGGGGATGTCAAATGATTCCACCTGGTCGGTGGCGCTGTCGGTGGAGCCTTCATCGGCATTTTCACCTAAGCCACGGCGCGCGAAGACCTCCCAGATGAGGCATTTGTTGGCGCCGTTGTAAAGGGCCTGGTCAGCGGCGAGTATGGCATCGCGGCCGGTGACGAAACCAGGGCTGCAGGGCTGGGTTTTCATTCCCTCGAACACCAGGCGGGAAGCAATGAAATTCCCACTGGTTTCCTCGTAGAAATTATCCACCCAACCGTATTTATCCACCAGGGCCCAGTAGAGGTCCCAAACCATAGAAGCCCATACTTCACCAATGGCATGCACGCCGGTGTTGCCGGCGACGTCCTTGTAGGTGAGGGGGCTGGTTGCCATATTGGTAGAATAAGGATAGCGGCGGATACCGACACCGTTGGTGTTTTCGCGCAGGGCGTAGGTTCCGATGCCGCGGGGCTTGTCGCCGGTGTCTCCTGCCTGTACGGAAGTAACCAAAGAAAGCCAGTCGCTCCAGCCTTCTCCCATTTGCTCGGCGTTGCCGAGGCAGGAGGCGTTGGGGCCACCGGTGAGGCGAATGGAGACACCATGGCCGTATTCGTGGGCGATGATGCCGTTGTCAAGGTCACCGTCCAGTGCGGCGGGCACTACCTGGCCTGGATTGACCAGGCTGATGACCAGGCCGCTTCCGGCATACTGGCGGATGGTCTGGCACTGCTGGAGCGTGATCATCACAACGGGGATGTTGACCTGGCCGCCATCAGCACCGGGAGCCATGGCGCCGGGAGGATCTACGCCTGCGATGTTGCAGATGATGACGCCTATCGCACCTGCATCCTGGGCGCGCTTGGCCTTGGAGCCAAACTCGCAGCTGCCGCGGTCGATCAGGGCTATTTTACCCTGTATGTCAGCGGCGTTGGTCAGCGGATTGCAGCCGTCGGTAGCGGAACCGATGGCATCCTCAACGAGGATGGCTTCGCCTGTTACCGGCGTGGCAGAGACATAGGCGCCTGCACCCCAGTTGCCCTCGGAAGGAAGGATGGTCTCATAATCGCCTGCGATATTGGAGGGTGCTTCGACCTTCAGGAACTTGGAGCCTGAATTTTTCCATACAAACATGTTGATAGACCCACTGGCTCCATCGGGGCTATGGGAGTAGAAGGCGTTGTTGGCGCTGCCGGTATTGGCACCTGCCTGTGCACGGGCGATCATGGGATCGTTGCCGGCTCCGCCATTTCCGTAGTTGTTCTGCTGGAAGTTGCCGGCAACTTCTGTCATACCCATGTGGTAGGAGAAGTCGTGCATGAAGTTGGACCAGAAGAAGAGGTTGGTCACGGCGGCGTCAATGTACTGCTCCGGCTCCCAATCTGGCTGGTGGGGGAAATCAAAGTGGAGTTCTGCGCCCCCGTCCGGTTCGTCACCGGAAGAAGTGCCGAGGTCATCGCGATCTTGATAGGCATGGGTATTGTTGCCCCTGGTGATAGTGAACTCCGGGCCGGGCTGTCCGTCTGTATCGTGCCAGCCGAAGGGAGAAGCCACCAGATCGTAGGGCGATGTCACAATGGAACGCGGGCCGTGGTTAGGGCTTTCAAAAGGCGCCGGCCAGACGTGGTAGAGTTCCGCTGTCGTGGGAGGCGGCAGGTTGACTTGCTGCGACCGGGCCTGTTGGTGGGATTCACAGTTGTGATCCTGGCGGCGGAAGGCGGAGCCATCCACTTTGCAATAGACTGTCCAGTTGTATTCATCGAGGACATTGCCAGTGACGGCATCCAGGCGGGTGCTCCACTTGTCGTGGTTGCCTTTGGGGGCAAGCAGGATGTCCCAGGACAGCAGGACATTGTGCTGGCGGGGCTGAAAGCTGAGCTGGACCTTGATATCTTCCCTGGCGATATTTCCCTTGTCAAAAATGAATGACTGGGCACCTGTCTGCTCCTTGAGGCGGGGCGTCTCGGCGGGCAAGCCCAGGTGGACCATGAGTTGCTGTACGGCAGCCTCAGCGGAGAGCACCGGCACGGTGGTGTTGATGCGGGCAGCGAGGTTGGGCTCGAAGCGCTTGCCGACGTAGAATACCTTCCCGTCTTTGGAGATATTGACGTTCATGATGGCGTTGTAAACGGGGATGCCTTCATGGTGCTGGAGGAAAAAGACGCGGGAGATGCCGGTCTTGGCTTCGGCATATTGGTCATTCACCGTCATGCCGTCCATGTCGCGAAGGGTGAGTCCCCATTCCTCGCCATGGGCGAGCACATGCGCGGTCGCTATGTCCAGCGGGTTTTGTTGCTGCGCGAAGCTCGAGAGGCTACTGAGTAGCAGGACTGCGAGCATTACGGGCTGCATGGTAGATTTCAAGATCATAGAGTAGTGGATTAAGGTTATTGAATATGAGTCGTGTTTAATGCGATACCGTTCTTTTTGAAATGAGTTACTGTTTTTTTGAATTATTTCACAAAAAGTCAGGTTGACAAAGCAAAATTAGGGGAAAGCTGGCATTTGCGGGCAGGAAATCAGGGGAAACTATTTCCCGACGACAAAATAGGTTGGTTTCAAAAGGCCGGGCATGCGCCTAAATTTATTTTGCCGATGCCCTTGGCTCCCGGGAAGAGGGCAAAGCAGGCTTGTGGCCCGCTTTGCCAGAAGCTGTCTCAAAAGGCAGCTTGGCGATACGCCCTCTCGTGGGTGGAGCGAGGGGCTGCGCCCC
>JBEAYO010000109.1:0-9243 GCA_041159285.1 Bacteroidota bacterium
GGCATTGCAATCCTTTTATTACCGAATCACCGTCACCCGCCTGGTCTCTACCCCGCTGCCGGAGTAAAGCGACACCAGGTACTGACCGGTGGTGATGCCCTCGGTGTCCCAACGGACCATGTTCAGGCCCTCAGTGGTATTCACCACGAACTCCCTGACCAGTCGGCCCATGCCGTCCGTGACGCGGACAACCACTGACTCCTGCGTCTTCATGCCAAAGGCCATGAACACAATCTCACGAGCCGGATTCGGGTACACCTCGAACCAGCCCTCGGATACCGATTCAACAGCATCCGTCGTACCCTCCAGAGTCAGTACCAGCGGCTGCTCCACCGAGCCCTCCACGCTGTTGGTCACAAAAGCGAAGTGCTCGTTCAGGCGGTGAATATCCTCCGCCGAGGCATCGTAGTATTTAAATGACAACTCCTCCCCGCTTTCATTGGCATACACCGTCAGGAACACCAGCCAGGACTGCAGCGGCTCCACCCACAGGGCCTCGCTGCCACCGCGCACCTGGCTACCCACGAAGGCTCCGACCACGTCGCCGTCGTCCAACAGGTTCTCGCCTGCACCGACCACGGCCACCGCATTCATGCTGTGTTCGAACTGCGAGGGGTCCACGTTCCAAATACTAAGCGAGCGGTCGCTCAACTCCTGGTGTTGCAGCTCCCCGAAGCCGTTGCCCGGCGCACCTGGCATCGCATCCGGCGGATACACCAGCACCCCGGGGTTGCTCAGCTTGAGCATGTAGCCGTTCGGCGGCAACATGTAGTCCAGGTTACCCACCCAGCCGATGCCGGACACATACTGTGCAAAGGAAGTCCGGCCCTTGATGATGTCGTTGTTCAAAGGCATCAGCGAGGCCAGCGCCTCGTCAGGGTGCAAGGCCTCGTTCGGCAGGTAGCTGATCCAGTTCCAGCCGATGCCAACTGGTATGTTCACCGTGTCTGGTATGATGCGCTTACCCAACAGGTCGATGGTGTCGGCCTGGGAGGCCTGGTATTGGTAAAGGCTCTTGTAGCCAAGTTGGGTCAAACTCCCCAGCCACTGGGAGAGGGGGAGATAGTACTGGCTGAACTGAGCCTGGCCCTTGATCAGGCCACCCTGCGGATGGCTCAGGCTGCTCAGCACATTGTCCGTGCTCTTGTCCGGGACATCCAGGTTGAAAGATATCCAGTTCCAGCCAGGCGTCAGTGGTATCCGGCGCAGCAGCAGGTTGTTCGTGTGCAGCACCTGTGGCACCAGCGGAGACCCCACGAAGGCGTCCAGTGCAAAGGTGAAGCTCTCTGCCACCTCGCCGTACAGCAGGCACTCGTCCGTGTCCCAGATCTGGAAGTCAATGGTATCGCCGCTGACCGAGTTGCTGTAAACCGTCAGGAAGGCCAGGTATTTATCAATGTCCTGTTCGTATTGCAGGTGGGCCCAGCCGCGAAGCTGGCCGTTGACGAAGGCCCCCACCCGGTCCATCTCATCCGTGGACAGCGTGCCCTCGATATCCAGCTGCACCGTGAAGTTCATCGAGTAGCTGAAGGCCCCGGGGTCCAGCTCCCAGACAGGGCCCTTGCAAAGTTTGCGCAGGTTGACCACCAGCGGCTCGGAACCCAACACACCATTCATCTGGATAGTGTCCAGGTATTCACCACGGGGCAGGTCGGCCGCAAATTTGAACACGACAGACTGCACCGAGGCCGGCGAGAGATTGCCCTCCAGGGGTAAAACGTCCACCCAATCCGGCACTCCTTCGATGGTGTATGCCACTGGTGCACCGCCGATGTTCTCCGCTTCGCGGACCACCGTCAGTGCCTCTCCCTCGTACACCACCTCGTGGATGTCATTGCCCAGCCAACGCAATGAGTTGCGGTTCACAAAGAACTCCCATTCCTCGTGCCCGAACTTGTTGCCCGCCAGGTCCTGCACGGAGTCCACCTCCACGCGGAGGATGTCATTCTCGATGAACTTGTTGGGAACATTGGGCACGATGACGATCTTGTTGTCATCACAGGAAACCAAGGCGTCCACCAGGTCGCCAGTGCGGGTATTGTAAAGCCCGACATTGTTATTGTTCAGTACATCCGCCGGTATCAGCTGGTCACAGCGGATGGACTCCGTGAAAGTGATGCTGATTTCGTCGCCGCTGGACAGCACCCCGTCCGCCGGTTCCGGCGTTCCGAAGATCTCCGGCGGCGTGCGCTCGATGCGGCCCTCGATGATTTGTGAAATACCAGGGTTCAAGGCACCACTGAAGCACTGTGTGATGGCCCGGATTTCATAAAGCCCGTCCTGCAGCCCCTGGGTGTTCCAGGGCACGACGGTGAACACGCTGCCCAGGTCGGCAGTTGGAATCTCGGCGATGTTGATCCAGGCCCCGTCACCCACCGTGGGGCGGTACTGCACGCGGACCAACTCCAGGTCGGTGTCGGCCTTGTTGTATTCCGCCACGTTGATATTTAGGATGTTGCCGCCGGATGGCGTCAGCACCCAGCCTTCCAGCGGTGAAGTCAAGTTGACCGGGCTGCAGGGTTCCAGGAAGTACACGTCGAACTCCAGCTCCTTGCTAAAGCCCGCCGGCGGGTCAATGCCCAGGAAATCGGCCCGCTCCACCTCGCAGTCGGAATAATAGCCGACCCGAAGGTTCTCGTACTCAAAGGCCAGGGGGCCACGGGCTACGGTCATGGTGACTACAACATTCTGGCCGTAGGGAACACCCACGTTTATACTCGGCAGGCCGTTGAAGCGGATCACGGCGCCGTCAGGGTTGTTCTCCTGCAAGCCCTCCAGGGTATAGAACTTCGTTTCCTCCGACTGGCTGGTGTTGCCAAGGGTAAGCTTGAACACCGCCACATCATTCATGGGGACGTTGACCGCCACCTGCTTGTCGGCAGAAAAATCCACGCCCTCCCTGGGCTGAGTACCAGGCTCATGGGGGCATTGCGTCTGACCACTCACCAAATCGAATACCGGCGTGCCGTAAACTTTGTCCTTCTTCACGTTGATAGTGAAAAAGTCGCCGATGTCGTCGTCAGCCAGGGTGTAGCCTACGGTCCTGGTGGTGGCAGTAGTGGATCCGTTTGTGGTGGTAGCGTCATTGGTCCAACTAAAATTAAAGCCTCCTGAGACCCCAAGGCCGTTGAAGGTCACCCCGAATTCTCCGGAAAAAGCAGTCGAGACAGACTGGGTATAGGAATTGGTGACTGATTTGGTCACCTCTGTGGATTCGGATTCCTCATAGACCACTCCGGCATCGAAGGACATGTTTTTTGAAAAAACTGCTTCATCCTTTAGTTGCTGGTTGTAGTCAAGGATGCCCTGCCACCTTTGTGCACTGGCCGTATCGCCGATCAGCAGAAGGTCGGGGATGATGTTTACGGCAATTTGCCGCTCCGAATAGATAAAGGTGGTGGCGAACCCATCCGGGAACACATATAATCCCTTGTCCAGCACGAAAGCGCAGTTGGCCGTGTCGAAGATCAACTCGTCTGTGATGCCGAAGATGAAGTTCATCGCGCCCCCCATATACACATCCCCACCCATGTCGCTGCCGACGACGTACTGGTCGGTGCTCGTGGAGATGACCTTGGTGGTAGTCAGGCAGGTCTCCATGGAATTTGAGGTATAGGCCGTTGTGCTGCCGCCCCAGCTCCAGCCAAGGTCAGCCGTCGCATCTATCAGCATCGAGGTGGAGAAAAAGGATGTGCCCACCTGCGTCTCGATATCGGGTCCAAGGTGGGCTGTAATGTTACCTTCACTGTTATCTACATCCGTGGCCTCAACGGTTAAGTTTGTGCAGGTGGTCTGGCCTTCTTCTATGAAAGCGAAGCTGCCATCGCCCGGGGGGTCACGAAGGATCAGCTGCGGCAGCTCGGGTGAGGAGGAGGTAAAGGAGGTCTGCCGCGGCCGACGGCCCAGCACCACTGCCGAGCGCAGCCCGGAGGCCAGCTCGTCGTGCACCTCAGCCGTCACCTGCAGGGTTTTCAGGTGTGGCGGCACGATGTTCGGTGCATCCACTCTGAAGCTGTGGATGAAGGAACCGTTGGTCATGAGGATGTCGAACTGGTTCAAGGCCGCGATGTCGTTGTTGATGGTGAGCAGGGCGGTGTCCACATAGCAGCGGGCGGTGTCGTATAGCTCATAGACCCGGATGGTGGTATTGACGTTCTGCAGCATGTCGAGCATGGCATCGCCGCACTCGTTCGTGTCCAGGGGTGACAATTCCACGTGGGGCGGGGAAAAGTAAAGGAAATCAGTGGTGTCGTCCTGCATTTTGAGATCCAGGGTGAACCCACCCTGCAACTGGAAGTAGTTGGCAATTACGGGATTGGAGTGCTCGGTGAGGGCCACTGTGACGGAATCCGGGGGAATACCGGTGAAGGTAAACACCCCGTCGGGATTGGTCAGCTGCAGCTCCTGTTCGTAGCAGCCGTTGAGGGTAGCCACTTTCACCTTGACGATGCCGTTGCCCGGCACCACCGATTTGCGGCAATAACCGCCGGCAAGCTGGCCCTGGACTTTGCGCTTGGTCTGGTTTCGGAACAGGATGCCTGAGACAGGTGCGGAGAGGTTTTCCAACTCCCAGAAGGCCGGCATGAAGCTGTGCCCTTCAAGTTTGGGAGTCAGCACGAAGCTGAAGCCGGGTTCAAAGTCTGCCACGAACTTGCCCTCGGCATCCGTGATGATGGGCGGCACGTAAGAGAAGCCGTTCACCAGGATTTCCACCTTTTTTTGAAAGCAGGAGGTTCCTTCAAAGCGCACATAGCCACTTACCGGAATGGTGCTAAAGTCTGTGAAATCCACCTGGTCAACGCTGGTATTGCTGGTATTGAGGGTAATCAGCCTGGAAGCTGGTAAAAACTCGTGGGGCAGGGTTTCAGATATCAAAGTCACCGTGCTCCAGGTGGCGCCGACCACGGTCCCCGCTCCGCTGAGGGCACGACCGATGTCCTTGATAATGATGCCGGAGCCCTCATTCAGCTTGAAATATTGAAGGATGTTTGGATGCGAGTCATCGGTGCCGGTATTGGCGTCTGCCTGGATGTTGGCAAGCGGGAGGAGTGTGTCAAAAAACACCACCTCGTCAATCAGCCCGGTGAAGTAGTCCTTGTGTCCGGTACTGCCGTCTGCGGAAGCACCCAGTTTCCATGGAAGGCCGTCATAGCTGCTTGCCGGAAAGGACTTGGTGCCGGCGGCCGTGCCGTCCACATAGCAGGTCACGTCGAGGTTGCTGCCGCCCTTGCTCAGGGCAAAAGCCAGGTGGTGGAAGCCCATGGACAAGGGGCCGAAAGATTCCACGGTACTGCCGACCATCATCTCGAGGTTTCCGCTGTTGAAGCGAATGGCGAGCTGATTGTCGCCGGAGGCGCTGGCTTTGCTCAGCAGCGTCTGATTGCTGCTGAAGTCGAAGGGCTTAACCGTCAGGGTGATGGTGGCGCTGTCGGCCAGGGGAAAGGTAGTGAGGTTGGCATAGTTGTCATTCACCCCATTGAACTCCAGGGATTGGTTCAGGTAAAAATTCTTGGAGGGAGTGGCAGTGAAAGTGGTGCCGGCGCCGTAGTTAATCCCTTCTATTTTATAAAAGCCATTGGCGTCGGTAAAACCGGCATTGACCACGGGTGGCTTGTCGCTGCTCCATTCCGCGCCGCAGAAAAACAGCCTGATTTGGTTGTCTGTGAGGTCGAAGGCTTTGCTGCCGGCGCCCTCATCGAACTTCCAGTAGGCGACCAGGCCATTGGTTTCGGCGCTGACGGTCTGGTGGAGGAACATCTGGATTTCCGTCTGGGCGAGTTGCCGGTTGAACAGGCGGACCTCGTCTATTTTTCCTTTGAAATAGCCCGCTTCATCGCTGCGCTTGCCGAGGAAAAGCACAGAGGTGTCGGCGGCAATGGCGCCCGTGGCGGTAGCTATCAGTTCGCCATCCACGTAGAGCAGCAGGGAGGCCCCGTTGTAGCTGGCCGCGACGTTGTGCCACTGGCTGGCCGTGGCTGCCGGAAAGGTGTGGCTCAGTTCGGTCACCTGCCCGATGCCGTTGCCGACAGAGAACTTAACACCTCGGCCGCTGGCGGCGGGCAGGGTATGGAGCCACCAGTTCTTGCCGATATGGCTCCCCAGGTCAATGATGCCGGCGGCATCGCTGAGGGAGTCAAGTTTCACCCAGGCCGACACGGTGAAATTCGCGGTGGGAAACTCCGGGGTGTACTCTGCGAAGGCCGTTCCCATTCCGCGGAACATGACGGACTGCCCCAGGGCAGGGCTGAGGGTGACGGTGCCACCCGGCACCGGGTTGCCGCTGGAGGTCGTGAGTTGGCCCGTCACGACCCCGTTGGGGTTGACGAACCCGAGGGACTCCCCGCGGTAGCCTTCTCCGAATTGATTGACGCCGGCCACCTCATACTTGTAAAATTGGCCGGCCAGCACGTTAAAATCCACTATCGAGCGCGCATCCTCATCCACGGTGGAGAGCAGGGAGCCATTGCGGTAGATCTTATAACTCGTGGCGGCGGGGCTGAGGGGGTCGGGCTGCCAATTAATTTGCACGTGACCGGCCAGCTCGCCCTCCGAGGCCTTCACGGAAGGCGCGGAAGGTGTCAGCAGGAAGCGCGTCCAGAATCCGAAGGCGCTGTTTACCTCGGTTCCGTAATTGACGCCCACCACGGGCTGCCCCAAAGTGAAACTGGAGCGGATGGAGGTGTTCAGGCCGTTGGATACGCTGCCGATATTCAGAAAGACATCGCCGGTGAGCACATTTTCGGAGCTGACTGACTTGCAGTTCTGCGACACGCCGGTGTTGATGCCGGGGCAGTTGCCTTCGATGAGGATGCCGTTGCAGTTGTTGTCGATGCCGTCGCAGTTCTCAGTGGCGCCCGGGTGGATGCTTGCATTGTTGTCATCGCAATCTCCGCCGACAGTGATCCAGCCGGGGATAGGCGTGCAGGACACAACGGCCTGTGCGTCATCCCCGTAGTTGTCTCCGTCGTTGTCTGGATAATACGGGATGCAGTTGTAAGGGCCCTTGACAGGCTCTTTCGCCTGAAGCGGCCAAAGGACAAGCGCCAAAGCCCCGCAAAGCAGGATTTGCAGAATGATATATTTCATATTTAAGCAAAGTCAGTTCGGTGAAGTGAAACTTAGAGCATGTTTGTCAATTGCTGATCTTGGTCTCCAGCGTGCGCAGGCGGCGCTCGAAGTCATCCACGGCAGTCTTCAGCTCGCTTTTAAGGCCTGCATTCTCAGCCTTGAGGGCATCCACCTGGCGGGAGAGTTCCTGGATGGCCGAAATGGCGAGGTTGTGCACCTGGTCGTAGTCCACCTGCTGAAAATCATCCACCTTTTTTCCATAGACGAAGACCCGCTGCGGGGCTGCCTCCGCCCAGGACACTGTGAAGCTGCGGGCATCGGGGGTGGCCGCCACGCTGAGTTCCCTGTTTCCCGTCTCGAGGATGAGGCGCACCTGGTCTCCAGCTGCCAGCTGGTGTTCCCGAGGTGTATGTATGGTCAGCTGCCCGCCTTGCAAGGATGTGTTTTCCGCAAGCAGGTAGATGTCCGGGACGAAGCCCTCAGTGGCGGCCACTGCCTGCGGCATGATTTCCCTCACTTCCTGAGCCACCAGGCCTTTGTGAGGAGAGCTGCCTTTTGACACTTCATCCACATACTGGTAGTCGGTGATGCGCAGGCGCATCAGGGAAGCTAAATCCTCGGCGCTGTCGCTGAGCCTGAAGTTTTTCTTTATGCGGCGGTCGGAAATGGCTCTGAATGTTTGTGCATGGATGCCCCCTTGGACTTCGAGGCCCACTTGTGCATTCAAAGTCGTAGTTGACGAAAACGGCCCCGAAGTGCCACTTCCATTCATCATGAAGTATCCACCTACACTGTTAACTGTACTGGTGCCAGAAATAACGACCTTTTTTTTAAGGTCGATAAAGTTTAAATTTTTATCCATATAAATCCATTGGAAGTTGTCTACCTCAAGCGCCACCCCATTTGCCCCAGCTAAAGTCAGTCTCGCAGTTGGGTTAAATTCTGTCTGAAGCTTAAGGTCACTGCCATCTAAAATCAGCCTCCCGCCAGAGCCGGCAGTACTACCGACAGCATTTTTCAGCTCAAAATAAACATCGCCAGTGCCGCTGGATTCTACAACTGCCTTTACTTCACTACCTCCGATTTTCTTAATGTGAAAGTCGCCGTCGTTTGTACCTGGCGTGAAGCCGATGCCGACGCGGCCAGGAGAGGGGAGAAGCGTGATGTTGTTGCCGGTCAATACCAGCGGCAGGTTGTCTTTGGCCTGAAGATGAAAGGTGTTGGACTCCACCCTCAGCTCCCCGGTTTGGTCTGCGTCCTTCAGGGATACCCTGGAGATATTGCCGGGGCTTTCAACGAGTAAAGTCGCATCGCCGCCGCTGTCCTTGACGTGCAGATCAGTGCTGCTGAGGGGCGTCGGCGTGCCAACGCCAACGGGGCCCGTGGAGGGGAAGACGTTGCTCTGCCCGGTGAGGGCGAACGCGTAGGGGGAGGTAGTGAGCCGCGCCCTGGGGATGAGTTCGGCGCCCCCGTCAAAGGCCACGCCCAGGAAGTAAGCCTGGTTGAAGGGTACATTGTCTAAGGGAGTCACCTCGCCGAGCAGGGCGCTGTAGATGCCGCCGGTCACCTGCACTTCCGGCTGGATTTCAGTCCAGACGGCGGTGCCGCCGCTTGCCGCGGTGTAGAGTTTGAATTGCAGGCTGTATTTGCCATTGGACACGGCGGAGCCGTCGGCATTCTTGATAACGCCCTGGATACCCAGGACGGCCTGGGCCTGGAGCTGAGCCGCGAAGGCGACCAGGAGACAAAGGAGTAATGCGTTGCGTTTCATTGTTACGTGATTTATGTTTATTTAATTTATTGCTTCGCCAAATTGAAATATGTGGTGCTGGCAGTAGAGGCCATTGCCCGGCCCCGGCCGGCACTTAGGGTACACATTGCTTGTCATGAAATGACATGAAACTTCCGCCCTCCCCTGTGCTGAAGAGAAGCAGCTGACATCGCCTATTTCCTATATAATCTGGCTACAGTAGTCGTAAATGGGAGGCTACAACAGATTTGTGGCAAGACTTTCAGCTAAACCCTCCCGAATAAATGTCACATCGCTCACTTTAAAAAGAGGGATAACTGCACCCTTTTGAAAACATGGAAGGTTTCCTGTCATTTCGCTAAAAAGCAACTCTGCGTTTTCACATGCTATTGAACAAAGCTACTGTAATGGAGTGTCGGGTGCAA
>JBEAYO010000110.1:0-9233 GCA_041159285.1 Bacteroidota bacterium
ACGCCCCGCGCCCCTATTACAGGAAGGGGCCTCGCCAATGAGGCCTTTGAGACAGGCTCGAAAGAGTTTTTTTTTTGCAGGCCTCGTACCTTCTCTTCAATCCCGCCAAAACAACAACACCAACAAATATTTCACCACCTTAGCCAATATATACTTATTATTGTAAACGCTTCAACAAAAATCAAAAAATACCGACGCATTTCACAAAACCTCCCCACAGGAGGACATTACAGTACCATGAGAAATATATTGCTTCCCATCTTCATCGTTACCTCACCCACCCTGGCCCACAGCCAATACCTCACCGGAATCGCCTCCTACTACAACGACAGCTTCGTCGAATGGCGGTTCTTTACCGACGACCCGGACGAATCCCTGGAGGGTATCCTTAAACTCACCTGGCAACTCAGCAATGACGATTGGACAGCGTGGGACTACCGCCTCGGTGAACTCTTCGGAGAAATAAAAATGAAATGGAAAGACCAACCCGACCAATGGGAACTGCGCGGAAACAACCTCATCATCACCGCCCGCACCATCTGGAGAGATGACTTCCGCGAATGGCGAATCTCCGACGGCTCCAACAACCTCAACTTCAAAACCAAATGGGGCAACTCCCGGGATGAATGGGAACTGAAAGACTCCCGCTTCGGTTCCTTTTCCATTTACACCAACTTCGAAGGAGACCCCCGCGACTGGATCATCGCAGATGAAACGCACCCGGACCTATCCTTCGAACTGAAGTTGATGATGGCCTTCATCGCCGTCTTCAACAGCTCCCCCCGGCAATGAACAGCAACCCCTCGCCACCAGGCACTGATAACGAAAACTGACGCCGTCTTGACCTTGCGCATTTTCAGCATATTGACCACCCTCGCACTGCTGTGCCCTCTCTGCCCCCTGGCAGCCCAATCTGCTTTCCAGCTGCGCATCCTGCCAGTGGACGGGGACTCTCTCGCCCTGCGCAAAGCCATCAAAACATCCTGGTCCTTCCCCGACTCCTCCCTCCTGAGTGCCGAACTCAAACAAATACAATCCTCCCTCCACAACCAGGCCTGGCTCACGGCCTCCTTCGACTCCCTGCACTGGCAGGACAGCTCCCTCACCGCCTGGCTCCACCTGGGCCAGCAATACCATTGGATCTCCTTGTCCAATGGCAATGTGGACGAAGACTTGCTCAGCCGCGCCGGATTCCGACCCCGGCTGTACCAGAAAAAACCTGTGCAACAAACCGAAATACTGAAAATCCAGCAGCGACTGCTCGAACAAGCCGAAAACAACGGCTTCCCCTTTGCCGCCGTTTACCTCGACAGCATCCGGATTCAAAACGGATCAGTCCAGGCTGCCATTTTTTTGGCCAAAAACAAATTCATCCGCTTCGACAGCCTCACCGCCAAAGGAGATGTCAATATTTCCAACCACTACCTGCGCAGCTACCTCGGCATCCGCCAAGGCGACCCCTACAGCCGCCGCAAAGTACTGAAAATTAAAGACCGCCTGCTGGAACTCCCCTTCCTCAGCGAAAAAAACAACGCCACCGTCTCTTTCAGGGACGACCGCGCGGATATCCAGCTCTCCCTCGAGCGCAAGAAAGCCAGCAAACTCGATTTCCTCATCGGCGTCCTGCCCGACAACAGCAGGCCCGAAACCCAGCTGCTGGTCACCGGCACTTTCAACGCCGAGCTTCACAACCAGTTCGGACTGGGCGAGCGCATCTTCGTTGCCTTCGAGCGCTTGCGCCCCCAAACCCAGCGCCTCGAGCTGGCCTTCTCCTATCCCTATCTGCTGGACCTGCCCTTCGGCACTGATCTGAAGTTCAACCAATACAAACGGGATAGCACCTACACCGACATCATCGGCGAGTTTGGCCTGAAATATCTCTTCGAAGGTGGAAATTTCCTGAAGGCCTTTTGGAATTCCACCGCCTCCAACCTCATCGCCGTTGATACGGTCGCCATTAAGCAAGGCCGAAGACCAGCACAGCTTGACGTAAAAAACACGGGCTTCGGACTGGAAGCCAGCTGGAACCACCTCGACTACCGCTTCAACCCGCGACAGGGATGGTCTGCCTGGCTCAAAGCCAGCGCAGGTGCCCGCCAAATCCGCCGCAACCAGGCCATCCTGCAAGTGGCAGAGAACTTCTACGACACCCTGCCCCTCAGAACCTTCCGCCTCGTCCTGGATGCCAGGATTGAACGCTACCTGCCACTCCTGGAGCGCAGCGCCATCAAACTGTCGGCCCGAAGCGGCGCCCTGGTCTCCAAAGAACCTGTTTACCGCAATGAGCAGTACCGCATCGGCGGGAACGCCTTGCTGCGCGGGTTCGACGAGGAGAGCATTTTCGCCACTTTTTTCTCCGTGTTCACCCTGGAATACCGCCTGCTGCTGGCCCAGAATTCCTGGTTTTACCTGTTCGGCGATTACGGCTACTCGGAAGACCGCCGCTACGGACAGCCCACTGCCTATGGCCGCTGGCCCGCGCTCGGCGCAGGCATGACCTTCGAAACCACCGCGGGGGTTTTCGGATTGAGCATCGCCAGCGGGAAGCAGTCCAATACCCCCTGGGAACTCCGCAATCCCAAAATCCACTTCGGCTATGTCAGCATTTTTTAAAAAAAAGACGGCGTCCCTTGCAAAATCAATTGTTTTTTTGTAAAATAGTGTCTTGTTATTGCCAAAGTTCGCTGGCATGCTTTTAAGTGGTACCGACAGTGACTTGCTCCCCGGAAATAGCGCTCAGCAGGCGGGCCTGGGGCCCGCTAAATGCCCTTTCCAGAAGCCAGATGACACTGGCCGGGCTTTTGAGACAACTTTCAACTGCCAGCGCCTCATCCAAAATCCCGACAAGCCTTTGGCAAGCAAATGCACGACGCCTGAAACAAATCAAATAACCATAACCCGTCGAAAACATCGACAGGGCCTAAATTGTCACCAACTATGTCTCTGAGAAAAAAGAAAAGGAAAGATGCGCTGGACCGGCGCGATTCGAAAAAATTCCTCATCGCAGCCGCCATTACTGTCGGCGTGCTGATGCTCCTGATGTTCCTGATGTTCAGCAATATGTGAGCAACGCCGGCCGCAACTCAATTGTCAAATGAGGAGAACAGGGCGCGGATTTCGGCAGCGTTCTCCGGCTTCATCCGCCCTGCCAACACCAGGCGCAACTCGCGCCGGCGGGCAGCACTTTCGTATAACTGCTGCTCATCATTGGTCAACGGAATCACCTCCGGCACCGGAATGGGCCGCTTCGTCTCTGTATTCAGTCCCACAAACGTAAAGTAAGCGTGATTGCACTTGCGCGGATTGCCACCCTTTATGTCTGCCGCAAACACCTCCACAAAAATCTCTACACTGGTGTTGAAGGCACGGGTGACCCGCGCATGCAAGGTCACTATGTCACCCAACGGAATCGGCTTGTGAAATGAAACATTGTCCACACTGGCCGTCACCACATGCGCCTCGCAGTGCCTTCCCGCACAAATGCTGGCAACCACATCCATCCAGCGCATCAGGTTCCCTCCCATCAAATTCCCCAGCGGATTGGTGTCGTTGGGCATCACCATCTCCGTCATGGTGGTCACTGACTCACTGACTTTCTTGGGCTTCATACGTTATTTTTTCTTGTTAGCGGATCATCACCCCCCTCCTCTCCAACAGCGGAATGGTGGTAAAGTTTTCCTCCTGAATGCTTCCCCTGACAAATATGTAGCGCTTGTCGTACATGTATCCTTTGAAGGTGAAACTCACCCAGTATTCGTTGGCAATGTCAAACAGGCTTGTCTGAATGGGCTCTATTAATAAAGCCTGCTGAGGGCCTATCTCATTGAAAAAATGACGCAGTGTCGTGGTCTTCATCTGCTCTCCTTCCACCTCTCCGTAACCCCGCGAATTGATCAGGACGTTCTCTATGGAACTTTCCCGCGTATTGATGACATAGACATCCCACATCTCCTGATCCACCATCCCGTCCTCTATTCTTGGAACAATCGCAATGGCAAGTTGCTCGACTTTGTGCTCCGGAATATCCTTTCTCATGAAAGTAGTGGTTGTTTTACTGATGAAACTCTTATAATGATTTGACCCTTTTTTAAAGGAACCTGTCTCAAAACTCCCTCTCGCGAGACGCTTTCTCCTAAAAGACGGGGTTGTGTAATAAAACCTCTCGGCTGGTTTCGCCGGTGCCGCACAGCTTTCGGAAAGGGCACTGCTCCCGGGGAATTTTTACACTACCCCGCCTACCCCCCCCTTCCGCTGCAGGAAGGGGCTTTCAGGGCAGTGGGTGGACCTTCTGCCCGCCCGCCGCCCTTTCCGGGAGCCAACCGGCACCGGTGGAATGAATTTCAAAAGCGCACCGGGTATTTTACGAGAGCATCGGGCCCTTTTACGGCGATTGACTACCCGCCAATTATCTCGAAACCAAATAATTCCGCCAAATGCTGCTTCAGCCGCAGCTTGACTTCCTCCGGATCTGCCTCCCTTCCCAGTTCCAGCGACAGCGAGGTCACATCCTTGTCCCGCTCCTGTATCCCACAGGGAATAATATGCCGGAAATACTGCAGGTCCGTGTTGACGTTGAAGGCAAAGCCATGCATGGTCACCCAACGACTCAAATGAACCCCTATCGCACATATTTTCCGGGCCGGCAACCAGCCCCGCTGTGGCAGCCATACGCCAGTGTAGGCCTCCATCCTCGTGGCTTCCAGACCGTACTCCGCCAACGTGCGGATGACGGCCTCCTCCAGGTACCGGACGTAGCGGTGCACATCCGTGAAAAAATAATCGAGATCAAAAATCGGATAGCCCACTACCTGCCCTGGCCCGTGGAAGGTGATGTCTCCCCCGCGGTTGATCTTGTAAAACTCAATTCCCTTTTCTTTCAAGCCCTCCTCGTCCAGCAGGAGATGCTCCGCCGCACCGCTGCGCCCCAGGGTGAACACAGGCGGATGCTCGCAGAAAAGCAGGTGATGCTCCACCGGAAAAAGCGGCGCCCCCTCTTCCCGCAAACGCTGATTCTCCCGCTTCAGCGCAATGAGATGCTCATGCAGGTCCTGCTGCTGACGCCAGGCTTCACCATATGAAATGATTCCCAAATCCCTGAATCGTACCTGCTGCATGACATCGCCTTTTTCTTTGCGGGCGCAAAAGTAGAATAAGTATCGGAATATAGTCAGAAAAGAAAACGGCGGGGCCGACAGCCCTGGAATCGCCGCTCATCGAACCACCCTGTTCACTCAAACCTCAGCTGCAAGGCCCTCCACCTCCACCGGCAGCGAAAAACAAAACCTGCTCCCCGCCCCCGGACTGCTTTCCACCCAAATCTGCCCCCCTTGCGCTTCCACAAACTCCTTGGAAATCGCAAGGCCAAGGCCCGTGCCCTTCGTCTTGTCGCCGGATGTGCGGCGATACGGCTGAAATAATTTCTGCTGCTCCTCCGCCGATATGCCGGGCCCCTCATCCCGGACTGAAAACTCAACCGACTGGCCGCTCCTCTTCACCTTGACCTCCACAGCCCGGTCCTCCGGGCTGTATCGCACCGCGTTGGTCAGGAAGTTCACCATCACGGCGATGCTCTTGTGCACATCAATGTGTACCTGGGGAAGCCCCGGCTCTATGTCTTGAACTAGCCGAAGCCTTTTCTCCGTCACGAAGGTCTTCACACTCTCCAGCGAACGGGCAACCACCTCCGCCGGCGAAAACAACTCCCGCTCCAGTTGCAACTTGCCCGTCTCTATCCTGGAAATGTCCAGTATCTCATTCACCATCCTCAGGATGCGGCCCGTGTTCTGGCGAATGGTGCCGGCCAGGTCCCGCTGCTCTTCATTCAGCGAACCCACCCGGTGGTCCTCCAGCAGGTTGAGACTCATGTCTATTGCCGCAATCGGCGTTTTCAACTCATGGGACAAGGTGGCCAGGAAGTTCGTCTTGGCAAGGTCCTGCTCCTTGAGCGCCGTGACGTTTTTCAGGATGATGATGAACCCGACATTGGTGGCGGGTGCGCCCGCATCCTCGGGCTGACCTTCCACCCGCAGCACGTCTTTGTCAAAATACTGCCGCCTGCCGTCTTTGTCTATGCTCATGGCAGGATAACTGTGACTGCCGCTCACCTGGTTGTCCAACACCTCCCGCAGGATATTGTGCAGCTGCTGGTTGTAGGCGGCAACCCTGTACGCGCTCTTCCCGATTAACTGCTCCTCCCGCAAATCCGTCAACTCCAGCACCGGCGGGTTGGCAAACAGGATATTCTTCTGGTCGTCAAGCCCGATGATGGCCTCGTTCATGCGGCTGACAATGGTCTCGGTCCGCCTTTTTTCACTGAGGATCTTGGCGACGTTGATATTGTCGTACTCCTCGAGTTTCTGCGCCATGAGGTTGAAGGAGCGCGACATTTCGCCAAACTCGTCGCCGGAGTCGAAGTCCAGACGCTGGCTGTAATCCTTCCTTGCAATCTGCTGAATGCTCTCTGTCAAAGTCTGTATGGGGTGGGCGATGTAGCGCGGGAAGTACAGCAGGGCAAAAACGGCGAACAAGAGGAAGACAAAGCCAATGGCCACCATGTACATCGTGACCTTGTCAGCCGTTCTCCCCGCCTCGTCGGTTCGCTCCTGTATGGTCCTGTCGTTCAGGTCATGCACCAACTGGAGAATGCCCTGGATGTTCAGCTGCTTCATATACACGTCGGTGGACACTTCGCTGTTGAACTGCATCTTGCGCAGGTCCTTCTTGAACTCCTCGTAATCCCGCTTCAACTGGGCTGTCAATTCCTGCTCCTCCGGGCCAGTCACCTTCTCCAGCTGCAAATTGAGGAAGGTCTCGAAGTTGTCCGACGCCTGCCGCAATTGCTGACGGCGCCACGACGGGGATGCCTTTTCCAGGGTGATAGCCCAGATCATGTCGTTCACTGCTTTGGACATCTCCCGGGTGTAGTTGAGCGTCACGTAATTCTCCCGAAGCATCAGGATGGCGCTCTTGGAGGTGCGCTGGATGTAGTACCCTCCCATCACGCCGATCAGGGTGATGGTGACAAAAAGGACCAGAATGATGAGCCGTATCTTCGTCTTTAGGCGGAGCGACTGCAGCGGGCGGAATAAATTGGGTACGGGAATGCCGGCCATGCGGATGGCTTGGTCCGCCTGGCTTGAATGGAAAACCTGCGCTCCGGAGCGATCTGTTTTTCCGTTTTCATCGCGCTTGCGGCTCGTCAGGGAGAAAAGAATGGTTATAAATTGCCTGTAGTAGGATTGTTTCATAAAGTAAAGTTAGCATGCTCAGCCGCTTCGCTCCGGAAAACAATTGTAAAAAGACTTCCGCCGGTGCTGTCGGCTGCACTGGAAAGGCACCTTGACTGCTTAAAAAGACACCTTGCCGGAACAACTTCTTGTGGAGGGTGCGCAGGGATGTGGCGTAGCCCTCTCCTGGAAACAGACCCCCTATAATGCTTTCAGGCGCCCCCTTTAGTTAAGAGGGCGCCTCGCAAAAGGGGCCTTTGTAAACAACCCGGATGAAAAAATATGTAACCGGTATTTTTTTATTGAAAAGGCAATCCAGTCGAAAATCAATTCATCAGCGACTGGCGGTAGTCCGCATGGAGACTGATGGCCTGCATCAGCTTCTGGCGGGCAAAAAAGATGCGGCTCTTCACCGTGCCTACCGGCAGGTTCATGACCTCAGCAATCTCCTCGTACTTGTAACCCTCGAAAAACAACAGAAAAGGCTGGCGGTAGATATAGTCCAGTTTGCCCAGGATGCCCTCCAGCTCCATCATCGCCATGTCAGAAGGAGCATAGTTATCCGTGGCGTAATTCTCGTTCACAAAAACATGGCTGCTCGCAGGCTCTGAAATCGTCGCGCGATTCTTCTTCTTGCGGTAAATGTTGATAAACGTATTGCGCATGATTGTTGTCACCCATGCCTTGAAATTAGTACCCACCTCAAACTTGTCCTTGTTGTTGTAAGCACGCAAGGCCGTCTCCTGAATCAAATCCTTGGCATCCTCCATGTTGTTGGTCAGGCGGAATGCAAAAGGCAGCAACTTGTTCTGCAGGCTGTCGAAATGACTGTTGAATTCAACGGTACTCATACGTTTAATAATTTGTTGTGAAACGTTTTTTGGCTTCGGTTTTCCTGGAGTGGATGCCCGGATTGGCTACCTGTGCAGCCCCGGTGTCATTCTACCTGTGCCAATTTACATACCCTTTGAATCAACAAAAGCCCTTTTTATTCATAAATTGTTGAATATCAATTTATTGATTAATATATATTTATTTTCTAACTGTATTAAAATAAAAAAACCTTCTCATTTTGAGAAGGTTTTTTTTCATTTTGAGATGCCGACAGCCGCCCTTACAGGCTGAGTCCCCCGAGGCCGCCATCCATGCCGATGACCTGGCCGCTCATCCAGCGGCTGTTGTCCGACAGCAAGAACAAGGCCAGCGAGGCCACTTCCGCTGCCGAACCGATGCGGCGAAGCGGGTGCCGGTTGGAGGCAGCCTCCCTTTTCTCGGGGGAGGAAAGGAGCCGCTCTGCCAGCGGCGTATCGGTCAGGGAAGGAGCTATGCAGTTGACGCGCACAGCGGGAGCCCATTCCGCGGCAAGTGAGCGGGTGAGGCCTTCCACAGCCCCTTTGGCGGCGGCGATGGAGGCGTGGAAGGGCATGCCCCGGCTCACCGCGACAGTGCTGAACAGCACCACCGCAGCGCTTTCTGCCTTCTTCAGGGCTTTTTGCGCCGCCTGCAGGACTTTGACAGCCCCCAGCACATTGATCCTGAAATCTTCCGAAAACGACTCCGGCTTCAGCGACCGGAAGGGCTTTAAATTGATGCTGCCAGGACAGTAAACGACCCCGTCCAGCGACTCGGGCAGGTCGCCCTCCTGTATTTCTTCCGCCAGCAGGTCGCACTTCACGTGCACGACGCCGGGAATCCCGACCAGGGAATCCCCCGTGCGGGACAGTACCCACACCCGATGACCTTCTGCGCTCAGCATTTTGACCAGGGCCAGCCCGATCCCGGAACTGCCTCCTGCTACCAGATAATTCTTATTCGCCATTTGTGATTGATTTATTGTTTTTCTCGGTTGTTGCTTGTGCTCACTTCTCTTTGTGCTGCCAAAAATGCATTTATAAAAGCTTGCCACCCGGCAGCGACTCGGGCTCGTATCAAAAAAGCGGCAATGGGCGGCGCCCCTGGTTGAAAAGGGGTTGTGTAAAAAGCCCCTGCAGCTGGTTCCTCCAGTGC
>JBEAYO010000111.1:0-9107 GCA_041159285.1 Bacteroidota bacterium
CACAACACACCCCGCCCCCGGGGGGTGTGGGGCTCCCCACACCCGCGGCGGGGAAGGGGGCTTGGGCGCACGGCGGGCCATAGGCCCGCCGTGTGCCCTTACAGGAGGCCAGGCAGCACCGGCGAAACGAACTTAAAAGCGAGCCGGGACTTTTGAGGCAGGCTCAGATCTAAAAACAGACGCGCCTGTGGCCAGACACGCTGCCGCACTTCCGCCAGCTTATTCCTCCTCTTCCTTTTTACCAGAGGAGGCCGCAGGCAATTTCCCATGGGACTCATCCCAGTACTGCTGCTGGCGCTCCGAGTCTTTTTCATAGGCGCGGATGACCTCCTTCACCAGGCGGTGCCTCACCACATCTTCGGCGGTGAGCCTGATCACGCCGATGCCGTCTATGTCCCCCAGGATGTCAATGGCCTTGCGCAAGCCGGAGCGTGTGTTCGGCGGCAGGTCCACCTGCGAGAGGTCCCCAGTGAGGATGGCCTTTGCCGAGGGTCCCAGACGGGTCAGGAACATCTTAATCTGGAGTGAGGAGGTGTTCTGGGCTTCGTCCAGGATGATGAAGGCATTGTCCAGGGTGCGGCCGCGCATGTAAGCCAACGGGGCAATCTCTATGACGCGGGTTTCCATGAAGAACTTGAGCTTCTCAGCTGGTATCATGTCGTCGAGGGCATCGTAAAGCGGACGGAGGTAGGGGTCGATTTTCTCCTTGAGGTCGCCCGGGAGGTAGCCGAGGCTTTCGCCGGCTTCCACGGCAGGGCGGGTCAGGATGATCTTCTTGACCAGTCTGTTTTTCAAGGCGCGCACGGCGAGGGCTACGGCGGTGTAGGTTTTTCCAGTGCCGGCGGGGCCAATGGCAAACACGACGTCGTTGTGCTCAGAGGCTTCGACGAGCTTGCGCTGGTTTTGCGTCTTGACGCGGATTACCCTGCCGTCGGGGCCATGCACGAGTACTTTGCTGTCTGACTCGATGATGTGGGTCTTGAAGGGGTTATTGCCATCGAGCAGCAGTTCTTCCACCATTTGTAGGGGTAGTGACTTGCGTTCGCGCAGCAGGCGCACCATTTGCTCGAACTTTCCTTTGGCGCTCTGGGTGTGTTTTTTTTCACCGGACAATTTGATGTTGTTGCCGCGGGCCGTGATGGAGATGTCGGGGAAGGCGCGGCGCAGCAGGTTCAGTTTAGCATCCTGCTCGCCATAGAGTTCGAGGGGGTCCACGCCTTCTACTGTCAGAATTATTTCGCTCAAGTTTATGTTTGTTTAAATGTTAATGAATGTATGCTTTCCCGCCAGCAAACGAGTTTCCGGCAAACTTAATCATTTAAAAAAACCGTCAAAACACATTTTCCGAAATCATTTTTTCAAAAAAATAGACCGGCATTTCACAAACGAATATTTTGCCTCAAATTAGTCCCTCCTGTTTGAGCCAAAGCACCTAACTTTACATTCGTAATCGCTACCTTCGGCAGCACTAAAAGGCGGCGTACCTGCTCTAACAAAAAGTAGTTTTAAGAAGTTTCAACCTGCTGCCCTAAACCGAAAATTTGCACTGCCCAGGCAAAGCCTTTTAAATATTGGAATTTATGCCAATCGTGACATTGACTACCGATTTTGGATTGGAAGATTACTACGTTGCCGTGCTCAAAGGCGCCATGCTGCAACGCAACCCCGATTTGAACATCGTTGACATCACCCATGCGATAAAACCCTACGACATCGTCCAGGGAGCCTTTGTGCTCAAAAACGCTTACGACAGCTTCCCAAAAGGCACCCTGCATATCATTACCGTCGATAATAGCCCCGGCGTTGCTCCCTTCATCGCCTTCCAACTGGACGACCACTATTTCATAGGCCCCGACAACGGCATCTTTTCACTGATGTTCGGCAGCCTGCCCGAACAGGTGTTCCGCCTGGAAATGGACAACAACAAGGCCTTCCCTCTTAAGAAAATGCTGTCAAAGGCAGTTGATGACTTCTACTCCGGCCGGCCTTTCTTCGAAATCGGACTCCCCGCCGAAAACATCATCGAGCGAATCGCACTGCAGCCCGTCATCAGCACCGCTCAAATCAGGGGCTCGGTCATCTATGTGGATCACTATGAAAACGCAGTGGTGAACATCCACCGGGAACTGTTCGAACGGGTCCAGAACGGCCGCGATTTCGCCCTGTTTTTCAAACGCCACGACCCGCTCACCAGGCTCTGCAAGCACTATGGCGAGGTGGCCATTGGCGAAACGCTCTGCCTGTTCAATTCCGCTAATTTCCTGGAAATCGCCATCAACATGGGCAAAGCCAGCAGCATGTTGGGGCTGTACCTGGACGACATGGTGCAGATTGACTTCTATTCTTCCCTGCCGGACGCCTCCTGAGCATGGCAATTCCCGCCTTACCCCCTCCCACGCCGCGCTTCCCAATCCCGAACTACCAGCCCTGTGCCCGGCTACCTGCTTTCCACTCGCCTACTTTCGCATTTATAGCTTAACTTTGCCGTGACATCAGGGAAGAGCCTGAATCCACAGCAACGCTGGTTTTCCTCAAAGGCATAAAACCGACAGAGGCATTCTCGGGTTTGAAAATCCACAGCTCTTCACCTCACATGTTCTCAAAACAGGGCAAAATAAGCACTCAAACTAGCATGCGTCAAGCAATAGCAGACTTGAAGAAGGAACTGCCGCTGCCCGGCATCCTGCCGAAGCACCTGGCCTACCTGACCGGAGTCTATCTCAGCGGTCTGCTGATCTTTACCCTGTTTCGCATCATCCTGCTGGTACAGGAATTCCACCAGTTGCACTTCCTGCCCACAGGGCAGGGCGCCCTGCTGGTGCTGAGGGCCTTCCTGATGGGACTGCGCTTCGATACCGTCGTGTCAGGTTACCTGCTCACCCTGCCTTTCCTGCTGCTGCTGGGCGACGCCCTCGGCGGCTGGAACAACCGCCTGCTCTACCGCATGGTCACCTGGCTCATCATCATTTGCTACAGCGCCAGCTTTTTTGTCTGCTCCGCCGACTTGCCTTTTTTCCATCATTTCTACACCCGGGTCACCACTTCCATTCTGATCTCGGCGGACAGCGAGAGCTCAGACCTGCTGAAGGGCATGGTCTTCAAGGAATGGCGCTACAGCTGGGCGCTGATCCCCTTTTTCGTCCTGTCCCTGCTCTTTGCCAGGCACCTCCGCGGAAGGCTGGCGCTGCTGCTGGAAAGAGAGGAAGTTTTTTCCCTCATCGGCAGGCTCCGCTCTTTTGCTGCCTTCTCCGCCCTTCTATTCCTCGGCATCTGGGGCCGCTTTTCCACCCAGTCGCACCTCGATGCCAGCGCAGCCTACGTCTCCGATTACGGGCTTACCAACATGCTGGGCTTGAATCCGGCCTATACCTTTGGACTGACACTTTTCCACTCCCTGACCGGAGAGCAGCAGGAAGTGCAGTTCATGGGAGATGGTGAAGCAGTGCGCAACATGCAGGAATACCTGAACATGCCGGGCGCGCAGGAGTTCAATTCCCCGATTGCCCGGGAAGTCACTTTTGACAGCACCACCGCCAACAGGGCAAACGTGGTGCTGGTCATCATGGAAAGCATGAGCGCCGGCAAGATGGGGCGCTATGGCAACCCCGACAACCTGACGCCCTTCCTCGACAGCCTGGCGTCGGAAAGCCTGAGCTTCGACAGTGTTTTCAACGCCGGCATACATACCTTTGCGGGCATCTATTCCACCCTTTTCAGCCAGCCCGTCATCAAGCGCCAGCACCCCCTGGAGAAGATAGATCAACACACCGGCTTCTCCAACGTGCTGAAGCAACATGGCTACTCGACCCTCTATTTCACGACCCATGATGCGGGTTTCGACAACGCCGGCTCTTTCTTGTCAGCCAACGGGTTTGATGAAATCATCTCCAATGCCGACTACCCGCCAGATAAAATCGTAGGCCCGCTTGGAGTCGCCGATGATTACTTGTATGAATATGCCATTGGCAAACTGGATCAGGTTTCGCAGGGGGGAAAGCCCTTCTTTGCAGCATTGATGACAGGCAGCGACCACGGCCCCTATATCATCCCGCCCTATTTCAAGCCCAGACACAAGGAGGCAACGCTTGGAATTGTGGAATATGTGGACTGGTCTGTCCGGAAGTTCCTGACGGCGGCTTCGCAAAAAGACTGGTACGACAACACTGTCTTTATCTTTGTCGCAGACCACGGCAACTCGCTGGACAAGCGGTACGACATGCCCCTCAGCTACCTGCACACCCCCCTGATTTTCCACGGTCCGAAAATTACCGGAAAGGCTCGCAGCCACGGATGTCTGGGCTCACAACTGGATGTTTTCCCGACGACCATGGGTTTGCTGCGGCTCCCTTACGTCAACAACACAGCTGGGATTGACCTGCTGAGGGAACAACGGTCGTTCTCCTGTGCCTATGCTGATGACAAGTACGCTGTATTGAACCAGGAATACATGTTCGTCGCCAGGGAAAACGGAGTGAATTCACTCTATCATTACCGAAGTGGCGACTTGAAAAGCCGCCTGACTGATCATCCGGAACTTGCGGCGTCCATGAAACTATACGGGGAGAGCTTTTTCCAGGGGGCCCAATGGCTGCGGAAAAACGGGAAGATGGGCTTGCAGCATCCTTGAAGGCCGGCCGGCGACAGCGGTCAATTACTCACACATCGTAGGTGATCTCAACTTCTTCTGTAACGGGGTGAGCCTGGCAGGTCAAAATATACCCCTGTGCCACTTCCGACTCATCGAGGCCGTAGCAGGCGTCCATTTTCACTTCCCCTTTGATTACTTTGGCCATGCAGGTGGCACAGGCGCCGCTGGTGCAGGAATAAGGCGCATCACCGCCCGCATCAATCACTGCGAACAGCAGCGTTTTGCCTTTGGTGACCGTCGTTTCGATTTTCTTATTGCCCAGCGTAGCTACAAGTCGGGCGCCGGCCTTTCCCGCCATGGGTTCTGCCTGGGCGCTGTCGGGGGTGGAGAAGTACTCCCGCTGGATATGTTTGGAATTGATTCCGCGGGCGAGCAGCGCTTTCTCTGCCGTTTCAATCATGTTGCCCGGGCCGCAGATGAAGTATTCGGATTGCTTGTGGCGGAGCGGATTTTCATCCAGCCATTGGTTGAGCAGGGCGCTGTCAATGCGGCCTGTTTTTCCCTCCCAGGTTGACTTGCCCTTTGAGAAGAGGCCTCCCAATCCCTTCGGTTTTTCGCGGCGGGGCTGGCTGAGGACGTGTTCCACAAAAAGCTGTCCCTCGAAGCGGCGGGACAGCTGGTCGAGGGTATCCCGGAAGATGATTTCCTCTTCGCTGCGGCTGCCGTAGAGCAGGAAGACGTAGCTCATGGGCTCCTGCTCGAGGATAGTCTTGAGAATGGACAGCAGGGGGGTGATGCCACTACCGGCGCCTATGAGGTAGTAATTTTTTTGCTGGTCTTCACCCAGGGGAGTGAAAAAGCGGCCGTCGGGAGGCATGACCTCGACGGTGTCGCCTGCCTTCAGTCGGTCGTGGATATGGGAGGAGACCTTGCCTCCCTTCACTTTTTTGACGGTGACGCGGAGCCTTGGTTCCAGCGGGCTGCTGCTCATGGAGTAGGAGCGACGTTCCTCTTTTCCATTGAGGTGAAAGCGCAGGGTGAGGTACTGACCTTGGGTATATTTGAATTCTTCGGAGAGTGCCTGGGGCACTTCGAATTCGAGGGTGACAGTATCCTGGGTTTCCCTGGTGATTTGGTGGATGGAAAGGTGGTGGAAAGTTTTGCTCATTGCTCCGGCGTGTTTTGAAAAATGATTTTGCTCTTAACCGCGCAATGAGCAGAATTGTTTAAAAAAGGGGGACAAATCTGGGAATTTAAGATGGGGAGGCGAGAATGGCCCGCGAGCAAGGAGATGGAGGTTGAAAGACCCAGCAATTCGTTCCGCCGGCGCCGATTGTTCCCCGGAAAGAGGTTGTGTGAAAGTCCTTGCGGCTGGTTCCTCCGGTGCCTCACGGCTTCCGGGAAGGGGGTTTTTAGGGCGCGGGGCTGCGCCCCGCGCCCTTTTCAAAGCGGTGCACTGCGCTCCGGTGACTTTTTACACAACCCCGCCTTTTCAGAAAAGCGCGCGGGGCTGCATGAAACAATTAAAACTTATAGTTCAATCCCATTCTGAGGGTAAAGGGCAGGTCAATGGTATTCTCCGGGGCATTGACATTGTAGAGCAGCATGATTTCCCAGCCGATGAGACCACTGCTGCTGTTGTAACCAGCGCCAAGGTACATGTTGTTGCGGACGACCTTATTGGTGATAATCTCATCATTGACGGGATCGTATAGCGGCAGGTTAAAAGCAATAGGCACCTCTCGCGTATGCTGGTTTTCAAACTCCGCATGGGCGAAAATGGCGCGAAAAACCTTGGCCCTGGCAAATGCGCCAAAGGAGTAGGACATGGAATTGAGCTTCCGCGGCCCCACCACCTGCCCATTGTTCTCGTTGATGGCATAGCCTTTAAGGTATAAATAGTCCAGGGAAACGCGCGGACCAACCGAGAGAATGTCGCCCACCACTTTGTAGCCCACCATGGGAGCAACCCCGATGGTAAAGACATTGTAATCGCGACCGCCGGCGAAACTGGGCAGCGACAAGCCGCCGCCATACCAGAGCTTGTTCACAAAACCGCTGTCGTCGAAGTATTCATCCGTCTTGGAGGATTTTTTCTTCTTCCCGCGCTTTTGCGCATGGGCGTCGTTTTGAAAGGCCAGGCAGCAGATCAAGGACAGGAGGCTGAACAGAAATATCTTTTTCATAAACACTGTTTTATGCAAAGTTGTGCAATTTAAACGGCATGAACTCGGCAGATGCGTTGCTGTGCTTCAATTTTTGGAAAAATTTAACAGCCGGGGCGGGCAAATGTTGTCGGAAAGCAGCGTTCCTCAGCGGATCCAGAGCAAATAGGCCGCCGCAAACGGCAGCAGAAAAATAAAGGCATCAAAGCGGTCGAGCACGCCGCCATGCCCTGGCAGCAAATTACCGGAGTCCTTCACACCCACGCTGCGCTTGAGCATGGATTCCACCAAATCCCCCAGGGAACCGAACACCGATACGATGCCTGCCAGCACCATCCAGTCCACCAGGCGCAGCTGGCCTGAAATTGCATCGAAAATCCACGCTACTAAAAAGGTGACGGCAACACCCCCGAGCGTGCCCTCCCAGGTCTTCTTTGGGGAAATGCGCGGATGCAGCGGCCGCTTGCCGAAACGGGACCCAATCAGATAAGCCCCCGTGTCGTTCATCCAGGTGAGCAGCAGCAACCCGAATACAATCCAGGAGTTGAAATCCTCCCCGTCAAAGGCGATGAAGTCCAACAGGGCAAATGGTGCCCCGATGTAGATCATCCCCAGCACGATGAAGCCCACATTGTGAAAGGGTCGCGCAGAGTAGGTGAACAACTCATAGATGAAGGCCAGGAAGATGAAGGGAAAGAACAAGATGGAGGTGAGGATGACAAACTGGTCGGTGGACTGCACCGGGCTCATGTGCATGATAGATGCCAGCACAAAGGGCGTCAGACCAAATGTCACACCCAGCAGCATGCGGGTGAAGTCGCGTCTGGTATAGCGAATGAGCACCATGCTGAGGTATTCCCATAAGCAAAGGGCAGTAATGATGGCAAAAAGGAGGACGAAGGATAGCCTGCCCCCGAACAAGCCACCCATCATCACCAATACGAAGATGATGCCGGTGTATGCCCTTCTTGCGAGTCCTTTCATCTGTTTATGGTCGTTTAATTACAATCAACGCTGACTATATAACCTTTCCTTGCGGAGAGCTGCCAGGGGAAGTTTGGGGCAGGCGAAACAACTTTAGTAACTGTTCAGCCACCCTTGCAGATGCCGTTGGCCTCCCGGAAACGGCGCGGGGAAGGGGTTTTTAGGGCGGTCGGCGGCGCGCTCAGGCGCACCGCCGACCGCCCTTTCCGGAAGACAAGCAGCATCTGCAAGGGTGGCTGAACAGTTACCAACTTTCTTTAAAGCGCACCTTGAATCATTCCTGGACTTTGGGACCGAAGGCCAAATCGCCGGCATCGCCCAATCCGGGGACAATATAAGACTTGGCTGTCAATTCTTCATCCATGGCGCCCAGCCAAATCACGGCAGAGGGAACGGTTCTCCGCACGTAGTCAAGGCCCTGGGCAGCTGCAATTGCCGACACGATGTGTATCTGCTGAGGCTTTCCGAAGCGCAGCAGTTCTTCAAGGGCGAGGTGCATAGAAGCACCGGTGGCGAGCATGGGGTCGGTGATGATGAGCACGCAATCATCCAGGTTGGGGCAGGAGATGTACTCCAGGGCGATTTCAAAACTTCCGTCCTTGTGGCTTTTGCGATAGGCGGAGACAAAGGCGGAGTCGGCATCGTCAAAAATGCGGAGCATGCCCTGGTGCATGGGGATGCCGGCCCTGAAAATGGTAGCCAGCACGATTCGCTGCACGGGCAGGTTGGCCTGTGCGACTCCAAGAGGGGTTTCAATCTCCATCGCTTTGTATTGCAATTGCTTGCTGATTTCGAAGGCGAAGAGTTCACTCAGGCGCTCCAGGTTATGCCGGAAGCGCATCCGGTCTTTCTGGACATTGACATCGCGGAGTTGGGCCACAAAGCGATTGGCAATGCTGTTGAGCTCACTTATGTTGTTGATCATGACGGATGGTTTACAATTGAGTCTTAGCGCAAAGTTAACTTTTATTTGAGACTGTCTCATTGGTCTGCCTCGGGAAATCTCATCCCAGGGGAAGCAGGGTTAAAAATAATCAAAACCATCGCTATATCTGACTTTTCCCTAAGTTTATCGAACAAAATACGATTTCCGGAAAAGTAAATTTAATTTAGTGGCAAATATTTCTGGCTGCCGCGAGGGGCTGCTCCGGCGTATTGCCCGTTCCACCGGTGCCGTACGGTTTCCAGAAAGGGCGCTCCAGGCTGTCTCAAAAGACCTGGCAATCTATTCCACCGGCGCCGCTTGGCTCTCGGGAAGGGAGATCGGCGGGCCGGCGGCCCGCCGATCTCCCTAACATCCCCCTTCTGCCGCGGTTTGGCTTCGCCATACCGCGGCAGAAGGGGGATGTTAGGAGGCTGTCTCAAAAGAC
>JBEAYO010000112.1:0-9027 GCA_041159285.1 Bacteroidota bacterium
AGCAACGCAAACAGCAGAAAAAGTACTGAAAGGAGGTGAATACATCATCCGCGAATCCGTTGCCGGAGAAATATTCACCCCAGAAGACCTCAACGAAGAACAGAAAATGGTGCGCCAGATGGTGCGGGACTTCGCGGACTCCATGGCAGACAAGTGCCCCCAGCTCGAACATCAGGTTGAACTCATGGAGAAAGCCGGCGAACTGGGCCTGCTCAGCAGTCACATACCAGAGGAATACGGCGGCACCCCTCTGTCAACCAACACCAATACCCTCATCAGTGAGGAACTGGGGCGCATGAGCGGAGGGTTCACTACCACCATCGCTGCCCACACCGGCATCGGCATGCTGCCGCTCCTTTTCTTCGGCACAGAAGAACAGAAGAAACAATACCTCACCCGCCTGGCCTCCGGAGTGTGGAAAGCCTCCTATTGCCTGACCGAGCCCGGCTCGGGCTCCGATGCCCTGGCCGCCAAGACTCGTGCCGACCGCTCGGCCGATGGCAGCCACTACCTCATCAACGGCCAGAAAATGTGGATTTCCAATGCTGGTTTTGCCAACTTGTTCATCGTCTTCGCACAAGTGGGAGGAGACCAGTTCACCAGCTTCATCGTGGAGGCCGACACTCCTGGCATCAGCCTGGGCGCCGAGGAAAAGAAAATGGGCATCAAGGGCTCTTCCACCCGGCAGGTGTTTTTTGAAAACGTGAAGGTACCGGCAGAAAACGTCCTGGGCGAAGTGGGCAAAGGCCACCTGATTGCCTTCAGCACCCTGAACATCGGCCGCTTCAAACTGGGCGTCATGTGCATCGGCGGCCTCAAGAAAGCCATCACCATGGCGGTGAAATACGCCAATGAACGCCAGCAGTTCGGACAAGCCATCTCCGGGTTTGGCGCCATCAAGCACAAACTGGCAGAACAGACGCTCCGCACCTTCGCCCTCGAAACCGCCTGCTACCGCATCTCCGACCTGCTGCAACAACAGGAAGAAGCCCTCCAGACCCAGGGGGTCAGCTTCTCCGAGGCCAACCGGCAGGCAGCCGAGGAGTACGCCATCGAGTCTGCCATCTCCAAGATATACGGCTCTGAGGTGACGGACTACGTGGTGGACGAGCTGGTCCAGATTCACGGCGGCATTGGCTTTTCCGAGGAATACGGAGCCGCGGCAGCCTACCGCGATGCCCGCATCAACCGCATCTACGAGGGCACCAACGAGATCAACCGGCTGCTCATGGTTTCTCAGCTGCTGAAGCGTGCCATGAAGGGTAAGATAGACATGGTGGGGCCCTCCTGGGCCGTTCAGAAAGAACTGGCCTCCATGCCTTCCATGGAGGTGCAGGAGGGCGACTTCGCCGAAGAGCGCAAGGCGCTCAAGGATTTCAAGAAAATACTGCTGATGACAGCGGGTGGGGCCGTCAAAATGCAAATGGATGGACAGCTCGACCTCAAGGAGGAGCAGGAGATCGTCATGAACGTGGCGGACATGATGATAGACATCTTTGTCGCGGAGAGCCTCCTGCTGCGGGTGGAGCGACTGAAGCAGGCCGGACACCAGGATGCGGAGGTGTACGAGGCCATGCTTCAGGTCTTTTTCACCGATGCTGCGTCCCGCATCGGCAAGTGCGCCACGGATGCGCTGGCCTCCTTTGCGGCCGGAGACCTGCTGAAGACCTTCCTCCTGGGCGTGAAACGCTTCTCGAAATATCCGCCGGCGAATGTGAAGAAGGCCCGCCGACTGATTGCAGAGCGGCTGATTGCGCACAATGAGTATTGTTTTTAAACAAAGATGATTACCTTGGTGCCTGTGATTTGGACTTGTCGCGACGGGATTGTCCGGGGATAAAAACTGCTTTTCTAAAACCCATGCCGCGCTTTTGGGCTCATGTAGCCAGCCTGTGGTTCTCCCAAAAGCCCCCGCGTGGGTGAAAAATCAGCGCATTTTCCTGCCGGGCTGATTCCTTTGTGTCAAGTCTGACTTTAAAAAAGAACAGCCCTTCAGATGTCATCTTCCGATAAAAACACCCTGGTATTTGGCCGTCACCCGGTGACAGACGCCTTGCGCTCCGGTGCCAAATTCGACAAAATCTTTTTGCAACAGGGCACGCGCGGCGACATGGAGAAGGAAATCCGCGCCCTGTGCCGGGAAATGGATGTTCCACTGCAGTATGTTCCCAAGGAAAAGATGAACAAGATGGTGAGCGGCAATCACCAGGGCTTGATTGGCCACCTGGCGCTGTTGACCTATTACCGTCTGGAGGACATCGTGCCAGGCATTTTTGAGCGCGGGGAAACCCCTTTGCTCTTGCTGCTCGACCGCATCACGGACGTCCGCAACCTGGGAGCCATTGCCCGCTCGGCGGAAGTCTGCGGCGTACATGCCCTGGTGCTCCCCAAGGCTGGCAGTGCCCTGGTGAATGCCGATGCCATCAAGACCTCGGCCGGCGCCCTGACCCGCCTGCCAGTTTGCCGGGAAAACAGCCTGGTGACGGCGCTGGAGTACCTGCAGAATTCCGGGATTCAGGTTTTTGCCAGCGACCTGAAGGCAAAGAAGTACATCTACGAACTGGACCTCACCGGACCTGTCGCCCTCGTAGTCGGCTCGGAGGACGAAGGGGTGCATCCCGCCCTACTGTCCCGTGTGCAGTCTTCCTTCATCATCCCGCAGCAGGGGCAGACCGATTCGTTCAATGTCTCTGTCGCCACTGGCATTATGTTGTACGAAACCCTGCGCCAGCGCATTGTGAAGCGTTGACACTTACCAAGTTATTCAAAGATTCCATAATTTTACAAAGCAAACGGGAAACGCGTCGTGCAGTTCAATAGACTTGTTGCGGCGGGGTCATCGAAGGGGCAAAAAGGCTCTTTTCTTCCCACTTTGCGGCTTTTTTCGGTCACATAGCTGGGCTATGCTCTCTCAAAAAGGCTTCAAGTGGAAATAAAACAGCACTTTTTTCCACTTCGATGACCCCGCCGCAACAAGTCTATTGGTCGGAATTTTGCGCCGTTTACTATGCGTTCAGTTTGCACACGGGCACCATCATTACAGTATACTTTACCAGTTAAACATGAAAAAAATAGAATTGGACATCGTAGCCCTGTCTCATAGTGTCACCCAATCCCACAATTATGCCGTCGTGCTGGGAGAACAGCACGGCAGCCGCCGCCTCCCCATCGTCATCGGTGGCTTCGAAGCCCAAGCCATCGCCGTCGCCATGGAGCGCATGACGCCCAACCGCCCGCTGACGCACGACCTGCTCAAAAATACCATGGAAACCTTTTCCATAGAGCTGAAGGAAGTCATCATCAATAACTTGCTCGACGGCATCTTCTACGCCCGCCTGGTCTGCGAAAGAAACGGTGAAGTTTACGAAATAGACTCCCGTACCTCCGATGCCCTGGCGATGGCCGTCCGCTACAACTGCCCGATTTACACTTACGAGTTCATACTCGATGCTGCGGGCGTCGTGCTGGAAGAACCAGAGGCTGCCGCCTCCGGCTCCAAGCCCAAAAGCCCGCAGAAGCAAAAGGCTGCTCCTGCAAAAGGTTCCTCCCTCGGCAATTACTCCATAGAGGAGCTGAATCGCATGCTGGAGGAAGTCCTGGGCAAGGAAGACTACGAGCAGGCCGCCAAGATCCGCGACGAAATCAACCGCCGCAAGGAACAAGGCTGAAGACTCCCACGCTATTCCTAACCACTCAACCTGGCCACTGAATGGAACCAAAGACAGAACAACTCCGCCGGAGAATTGAAGAGGCGCTGGCAGGAGGAGGTCCAAAACGAATTGAGGACCAACACCGGAAAGGCAAACTCACCGCCAGGGAGAGAATCCATTTTCTCTTAGACGAAGGTTCGTTTGAAGAAATCGGCATGTTGGTGACACACCGCTGCCAGGATTTTGGTATGGATGCCCAGGTCATCCCTGGCGATGGCGTCGTGACCGGCTATGGAACCATCGGGGGCAGGCTGGTGTATGTGTTCTCCCAGGACTTCACGGTTTTCGGCGGCTCCCTTTCCGAGACCCATGCGGAAAAGATTTGCAAGGTCATGGACCTGTCCATGAAAAACGGGGCTCCGCTCATCGGGCTCAACGATTCCGGTGGTGCCAGGATACAGGAAGGAGTCAACTCACTGGAAGGCTATGCCGACGTCTTTTTCCGCAACGTGCGCGCCTCCGGCGTCGTTCCCCAGATTTCCGCCATCATGGGGCCCTGTGCGGGTGGAGCCGTTTACTCGCCGGCGATGACGGACTTCATCATCATGACAGAGCAAACCAGTTACATGTTCGTTACTGGTCCCAACGTAGTGAAGACTGTCACCAATGAAACGGTCACCTCCGAAGAGCTGGGCGGTGCCTATACCCATGCCACCAAATCAGGGGCAGCCCATCTCATTGCGGAAAACGACATCGCCTGCATTGACAAGCTGAAGCGCCTCCTCTCCTACCTGCCGCAGAACTGCGAGGAAAAGCCAGCTTCCCTGCCTTTCCGGCTCGGTGAAGAATGGCGACCCCAGCTGGAATGCATTATTCCTGATCATCCCAACCATCCCTATGACATGCGGGATGTCATCCGACATATCGCCGACGAGGGCAGCTTCCTGGAAATCCATGAAAACTGGGCCGACAACATCGTCGTTGGCTTTGCACGGCTGGCAGGTCGCAGCATCGGCATCGTCGGCAACCAGCCGATGAGCCTGGCCGGCGTGTTGGACGTCAACGCTTCCCGGAAAGGCGCGCGATTTGTCCGCTTCTGCGACAGTTTCAACATTCCCCTGCTCGTGCTGGTGGATGTGCCGGGCTTCCTGCCAGGCACCGACCAGGAATGGAACGGCATCATCATCAATGGCGCCAAGCTGCTGTATGCTTTCAGCGAGGCCACCGTTCCCCGCATCACTGTGATCACCCGGAAAGCCTACGGCGGTGCCTACGTTGTGATGAATTCCAAACACATCCATGCCGACATGAACTTCGCCTGGCCCACTGCAGAAATCGCCGTGATGGGCGCCAAGGGTGCCTCGGAGATCATTTTTAGGCGAGAAATAGAAAGCGCGGCGGATTCGGCCGCCATGCTGGCGGAAAAGGAGCGCCTCTACCAGGAAACCTTTGCCAATCCCTTCCGCGCTGCCGAGCGCGGCGTCGTGGATGAGGTCATAACGCCAAGAGAGACGCGCAGAAAGCTCGTCAAGGCCTTTGCCATGCTGGAAAACAAGGTGGACCGCCTGCCGCGGAAGAAGCACGGGAACATTCCGCTGTAGCATTTGCGCGATGCCAGGTCAGCTGACCTGGCGGCCTTTCCATTCATAGGAACTCACCAGGTTTGCCATCGTTCCGATTGCGACTATGTAGGCAATGTGCAGGAATTGCGAGGGAAGGTAGTGCTTCATCAGGTCGCCGCGCCCGAAATAAACTGCCATGCCGCGCAGGAAAAAATAATCAGTCGCGAATTTTGTCGCCAGCAGAAAAAGCATGAGGTAGCATGCCTCTCCTCCATAGGCCATTGACAACCCAGTCCCTATCAGCAGGCACCAGCAGTACAAGAAGACAACGGCAAGGATGGCAGTCACCCGCCAGTCGCGATAAGCGGCGGATTTGGTGGCCCAGCGCAGTCGCTGCGAGGCAAAAGCGCGCCAGTCGGGCTTGGCGGCAGTATAGACTGTGGCAGCCTTGTTTTTGAGGAAAAACACCCCTTCCGGCCAGCGAGCCGCGATTTTGTGCATCAACAGCATGTCATCGCCGCTGGCCAGCTGGTCAATTTGGTCGAAGCCACCCACCTCAAAAAATGCGGAGCGGGGATAAGCCAGGTTGGCTCCATTGCACATCTGATTCATTTTCAAAAAAATGCCAGCCCCGGTAACCCCCATCATCCCCATCATGTCCAGGGACTGGAAGTACTCAGTCAGGTTTCGTTCCCCGGTGAAGTTCACGGGGGCGGCGACGAATCTGGCTCCCCGCAGTTCAAAGAGGGAAACCAGCAGTTCCAGCCAGCCGGCCTGTGCCACGCAGTCGGCATCTGTCGTCACGATCAACTCTCCGCGGGCCAGGCCGATGCCCACCGAAAGGGCTTTTTTCTTGAAGGCACGTGTTTCCCCGGGCTCGATGTAATCTGCCAGCCGCACGAGCCGGAAGTGCGGATGTGCTGCTTCAAAAGCGCGGACCAAGGCTGGCGTCTCATCTTCCGAATGGTCGTCGATGACGATGACTTCGTACAAGTGGGGCGGGTAGGATTGTCGCCCGAGCGATTGCAGGCAGGACAGGATGGAGGCCGCCTCATTGCGGGCAGGCACCAGGACGGACACGAAGGTGGAGGGTCGGAAACCGGCTGGCGGCACCCAGTCCGGCATCGCGTTCCAGCCACGGCGATAACGGCTTGTGACATAGAAGTACGCGGCAGACAGGAGCAGAGCGGGCACTCCCCAGGCGATCCACCAGAAAGCGGGCATCATTCCACTCTGGCTACCGTTTCAACGAATTCCAGCTTTTTCAAGGCTCGCATGACGAGGTTGAGCTGGTCCTTGTTGGTGATGAGCAGGCTGATTTTGCCCTCGTAGTAGCCTTCGTCCCCGCCCTCGATATGGAAGGAGCGGATATTGACGCCCAGCCCGGAGATTTCCTTGGTGAGGCGTTCGATGACGCCGACGCCTTCGTCCACGCCGGTAATCAGCAAGTCGGCGACGAAAGTGGTCGTGGAGCTGGTGACCCACTCCGCCTTCATGACGCGGTAGCCGTACTTGGCGAGCAGGTTGGTGGCGTTGGGGCAGGAGGTTCTGTGGATTTTAAGTCCTTCCGTGGAAGTCAGGAAGGCGAAGATGTCGTCTCCCTGCACGGGGTTGCAGCAATTGGCCAGTTTGTAGTGATAGAGGTCGGCGGGTTCGCCGTTCACCAGGATTTTGGTTTTACCGTCGAATCTGCGCGGGGTGAATTCCTGTTTCTTCTCACTGGCCGGAGCTGCGACCGGAGCCGACTGTATTTCAAGCAGCTTTTGTTCCTTGGCCTCGAAGTGCCGGAGTGTTTCAATCAGGTCGATTTCTTCGCTGGCGATGGCAAAGTAGAGGTCCACGTGTGACTGCAGGTTGAAGTACTTGACCAGGGTTTCCACGCCCTGCTCGAAATTGACCTTCATGTTGTTGAACTTCCGCTCCAGGGCTTCGCGGCCGAACTCGCCTTTCTTTCTGCGCTCCTCCTTCATGGCGGAGCGGATTTTGGAGCGGGCCTTTCCGGTGACCACCAGGCGCAGCCAGCTTTCATTGGGCTTTTGGTTGCGGTCGGTGATCACTTCCACCTGGTCGCCCATGTTGAGTTTGTAACCGAGCGGGACGATCTTGTTGTTAACCCGGACCGTTTTGCAGTGGTAGCCGATGTCGGTGTGGATTTGGAAGGCAAAGTCCAGGGCGGTGGCGCCTTTGGGGAGGTTGAACATGTCGCCGCGGGGTGTGACGACATAGATTTCCTCTGAATAGAGGTTGTTTTTGAAGTCGCTGATAAACTCCAGTGCGTCGGAATTGGGGTTTTCCAGCAGTTCGCGCACCTGGTCGAGCCATTTCTCATAGACATCCGGCTGGTTATTGATGCCCTTGTACTTCCAGTGGGCGGCGAATCCGCGTTCGGCTATTTCGTCCATGCGTTCGCTTCTGATCTGCACCTCGATGAAGCGGCCACCCGGGCCGATGACGGTGCTGTGCAGGGATTCGTAGGCATTGGATTTGGGGACGGTGACCCAGTCTTTTAGTCTTTCCGGGATGGGTTTGTAGATATCGGTGACGATGGAATAGACCATCCAGCAGACGGTTTTTTCGCGTTTCCGTTCCACGTCGACGACGATGCGGACGGCGAAGATGTCGTATATTTCCTCGAAGGGAGTGTTTTTGGTTTTAATTTTATTGTAAATGGAGGAGACGGACTTGGCGCGGCCGAAGCAGCGGTAGGGGATGCCGGTTTCGTCGAGTTGGTTGCGGATGGGGTCGAGGAATTCGTTGATATAGCGTTCGCGTTCTTCCCCGGTTTCGTCGAGTTTGTGGGCGATTTCCTCATAGGCTTCCGGTTCGGTGATTTTGAGGCAGAGGTCCTGGAATTCCGAGCGGATGTTGTAGAGGCCGAGGCGGTGGGCCAGGGGGGCATAGATATAGCTGGTTTCGGCGGCGATTTTGAGTTGTTTGTGGCGGGGCATGGAGCCCAGGGTGCGCATGTTGTGGAGGCGGTCGGCCATTTTGATGAGCACGACGCGCACGTCTATGACCAGGGTGCTGAGCACCTTGCGGAAGTTTTCAGCCTGGGGGCTTTCGAAGGTGGTGGATCCATCGAGTTTGGTGAGGCCGTCCACGATTTGGGCGATTTTTTCGCCAAATTCGCGATGGATGTCGTCGAGGGTGTAGTCGGTGTCTTCGACCACGTCGTGGAGCAGGGAGCAGACGGCGGCGGTGGGGCCGAGGCCGATTTCCTCCACGCAGATGCGGGCCACCTCGATGGGGTGGAGGATATAGGGTTCGCCCGACTTCCTGCGCTGCTGGGAGTGGGCTTTTGCGGCCAGTTCGAAGGCATGCCGGAGTAGTTCTTTGTCGTCATTGTCCATCTTGTCCTGCAGGCATCGCAGGAGTTGACGATAAGCGCGCTGGATGAGCTGCTGGTCGTCATGGTTGATGGAGGGTGCTAAGGTTGCTGGCATGAAGATGCTTTAAGTGTTAATTTTCAGGCGACGGGCAGGCAGAAGCATCAGCATATTCCTGGGAGATGCCGCCCGGTCAAGCGCAAACTGCCGCCAATCCCTTCAACTCATGTTTTTACAAATATAAGCAATTCAGGCGGAGTTGTAAAATATATGGTGTTGTGCAGTGTATTTTAACGGCAGTTCCGCCGGTGCTGCCCAGCTGTCGGAAAGGGCGAGGCTGTCTCAAAAGACCCGGCAACCCGTTCGGCCGGTGTCGATTTGCCTCCGGAAAGGGCATTCGGCCGGCCACAGGCTGGAGGAATGCCCTGAAATCCCCCTGCCGCCGCGGGTTTGGGGGGGCCCAACCCGCCGGCCGGGGGGGGTGGAGGG
>JBEAYO010000113.1:0-8996 GCA_041159285.1 Bacteroidota bacterium
GGCCCCCGCCCGCCGCCGCCCCCCCGACCATCCTTTCCGGAAAACAAGCAGCACCTGCGAGGGGTGCTAGACAGATGCGAAAAAAAATAAAAAAGCTGCCTTAAATGGTTCGCAGTTACAGTAGACAGTTGCACAGACTTTCAATCTGAAGAATATTTTCTCTCCCCCAATTTGGCATGTGCAGCTGCCAACCTGGCAATGGGAACGCGGGGGCCGGAACAGGAGACATAGTCCAGACCGAGCTGATGGCAAAATGCAATGGAATCCGGATGGCCGCCGTGCTCACCGCATATTCCGATCTTCAAATCGGGCCTTGAGCGGCGACCCCACTCAACGGTAATCTCCATCAATTTGCCCACGCCGCCGGTATCGAGGACTTCGAAGGGGTTCTCCCGCAGGATGTTCTTTTGATGATACAAGGGCAGGAACTTGTTCTCAGCATCTTCCCGGCTGAAGGAGAAAGTGGCCTGGGTGAGGTCATTGGTACCGAAGGAGAAGAACTCTGCGACTTTGGCCAGGCTTTCGGCCTTCATGCAGGCCCGGACCACTTCGATCATGGAACCGAACTTGAAGCTGAGGATTACTCCATGCTGCTTTTCAATACTTGATCTAAGTTCATCCACGTATTCCTTCACCTGTTGAAGCTCTATCACCGTGCAAACCTGCGGCACCATGATTTCCGGATGCACCTCCACGCCCTGCTGCTGGCACTCGGCGGCTGCCTCCAGTATTGCCTGGATTTGCATTTTGTAGATTTCAGGAAAGGTGAGCCCCAGGCGGACACCGCGGTGGCCCAGCATAGGATTGACCTCGTGGAGTTCTTTAATCTTCCTCAGCATTCGCTCTTTCTTGGCTATGGCCTGGCGCACCAGATCTGCACCCGTCAGGTCAAAGGGCGAAGGATAGGAATTGGACATTTCCTTCTCAGCGTTGAGCAGGCGCAGGCTGCCAAAGAGGTTGTTCACCCCGTCGATGGTGGTCCTGAGGTGGTCCAGGTGTTGCAGTTCCGCCAGCACCTCTTCCTCATTGGGCAGGAACTCGTGGATGGGCGGGTCCAGCAGGCGAACGGTGACCGGCCGCGGCGACATGGCTTTGAAAACCTCCACAAAGTCCTGGCGCTGTATTGGCATCAGTCGGTCCAGGGCCTCCTGGCGTTCCTCCAGGCTGTTGGCCAGGATCATGTCGATGACGATGGGCAGGCGCTCCGCTGAGTTGAACATGCGCTCCGTGCGGCAAAGGCCGATGCCCATGGCGCCGTAGTAAACCGCTTTCCTGGCCGCCTCAGGCGTGTCGGCATTGGCAAAGACCTTCAGGCGGGCGGCATTGTCGGCCCATTCCAGCAGGGTTTTCAACTCCTCCGAGAACCGCGGCTCCACCGTGGGGATAGCGCCCTGGAAAACTTTTCCGCTTCCCCCGTCTATGGTGATGTAATCACCTTCGTGAAGGACTTTTTCACCGATGACCGCCTGTCGGAGTTTCACATTCACCGAAATCCCTTCCGCACCAGCCACGCAGGGCTTGCCCATGCCGCGGGCTACTACGGCAGCGTGGGAGGTCTTGCCGCCACGGCTGGTGAGGATGCCCTGTGATGCGAAGAAGCCGTGGATGTCTTCCGGTTTCGTTTCCTCCCTGACCAGGATGACCTTTTCGCCGGAGCGTCCCAGTTGCTCGGCGCGGTCGGCATCAAAGACGCAGTGGCCGGAGGCAGCGCCAGGAGAAGCGGGAAGACCCTGCGCCAGAGGCATTGATTTGTCTTTTGGGTCAAGCATGGGAAAGAGCAGCTGTTCCAGCATCTCTGGTTTGACGCGCAGCAGGGCTTCCTCCATGCTGATGAGCCCTTCCCTGGCCATTTCGACGGAAGTTCGCACCATGGCAGCCGCATTCATTTTACCGTTGCGGGTCTGGAGGCAGTAAAGCGTTTGTTTTTCAATGGTATATTCGAAATCCTGCACCTCCCGGTAGTGGGACTCCAGCTTCTTGCGGAGCTGTTCAAGCTGCCGGAACATTTCCGGCATCTCGCGGGCCAGTTCCACCACCGGCTTGGGGGTTCTGATGCCTGCCACGACGTCTTCGCCCTGGGCGTTGACCAGGTACTCGCCATACATCGCATTTTCGCCTGTGCCGGGGTCTCTGGTGAAGCCCACTCCCGTGGCGCTGTCGTTGCCCAGGTTTCCGAACACCATGGTCACCACATTGACAGCCGTGCCGTTTGCCATGGCGGGCGTGATCTTGAATTCGCGCCGGTAGTCAACTGCTCTTTTGCCCATCCAGGAATTAAACACTGCCTTGATGGCTATTTCAAGCTGGTCGAAGACATCCTCCGGGAAGGGTTTTCCGGTATGTTCGCGGACGACCGCGAGGAAGCGCTCGCTGGTTTCCTTCAGGTTTTCGGCATCGAGTCCGATGTCAGCCCTGACGCCAGCAGCTTTTTTCACGGCGTCGAACTCGTGGTCGAATTTTTCGTCAGGGACGCCCAGGGCCACCTTGCCAAACAATTGGATAAAGCGGCGGCAGGCATCATAGCCAAATCGCTCGTTGTTGGTTTGGCTGATCAGGCCGGGCAGGGTTTTCCGGTTCAGGCCGAGGTTCAGGATGGTATCCATCATGCCGGGCATGGACATGGCAGAGCCCGAGCGCACAGAGACGAGCAGGGGGTCAACCGGGTCGCCGAATCGCTTGCCGGTTGCAGCTTCGATTTGTGCAATTTGTGCCTTGACTTCCTCCATCAGGCCCTCAGGCAACTCATTGTTCTTGTTTTCCAGGTAGGAAAGGCAGGCCTCCGTAGAAATTACAAAGCCAGGAGGGACATTGAGGCCGATTTGCGTCATTTCGCACAAATTTGCTCCCTTGCCGCCCAGCAGGTGCTTGTTTTTGCCATCTCCTTCCTTAAAAGAATAAACGTGTTTCTTCGTCTGACTGACAGCCAGCTTCTCTTTGTGAGATTCCATAACTAAGGTGTTCATTGCCGTAAATTTTTATGCAAAGGTTATGGAACGGGCAGTACTGCCGGCTGAGGAAAGTCACTGGCTTATATAAGAATAATCACCGGAGGCGCGGTGAGGGGGAGGGGAGGGTCAGTGGCCTGATCTCTTCAATTCCCAGGCCCAGGCAGTTCGCATAATCTCCTCGATGTTGCGGCTTGGTTTCCAGCCCAGCAGTTTTTCGGCTTTCTCCTTGTTGGCATAGATGGCCACCACGTCACCCGCCCTTCTGGGTCCCAGGATGTAATTCAATTTTTGACCGGCTACTTTTTCGAAGGCATGCACTGCCTCCAGGACAGTCACACCTTCCCCGATGCCGACATTGAACACCTCGCAGGCATTTCGGGCTTTGCCCCCCATGAGGTAGCTGAGGGCGAGTGTGTGGGCCCGGGCGAGGTCCATCACGTGGATGTAGTCCCGTATGCAACTGCCGTCGCGGGTGTCGTAGTCATTTCCATAGACAGTCATGCTATCTCTCTTGCGGATGGCGGTTTCAGTGATCACGGGCACGAGGTTGGTGGCTTTGTTCCGGGGGGATTCCCCGATTAGTGCGCTTTCATGGGCACCGGCGGGATTGAAATAGCGAAGCAAAACGGATTTGAAGGCGGGGTTCACCCTGGAGAAATCCTCCAGCATCTTTTCGCCCATCTGTTTAGTCCTGGCATAGGGGCATTCCGCTTCGCTGAGTGGCGTGTCCTCCGTCACCGGCAAATCGCTGGCATTTCCATAAACAGAGCAGCTGGAAGAAAATATGAAGCTTCCAACCCCGAACTCTTCGGCGCAGCGCAACACATTTACCAGGCTTTCATTGTTATTGTGAAAATAGAGCAGGGGATTGTAAACGGATTCCTCAACGCTTTTCAGCGCAGCGAAGTGGATAATTCCCGCTATGTCCTTATTTTTTTCAAAAACCTGTCTGGTTTTCTTTAGATCGCAGAGATCAACCTTGTAATTTCGCACCGGCCTGCCGGTTATCTTGCGGATGCCACGGAGCGGCTGCTCATCCGAATTGCTGAGGTTGTCAATGGATATGGGATCGAACCCGCTCTGGATCAAATCCACCATGGTATGGCTGCCGATGTAACCGCATCCGCCGGTGACGAGGATTTTTTTCATAAACTGCTATGAAATAATTTTGAAAACGCCTTGAGGATCGCTCTGCTCTAATTTTTGAACACTGGCATCAGCAGAGCTCCATTTTGTGATTGACGGGGCAAAAATAGATGAACCCTTTTAACTGTGATATATGGAACCCATTGAATTGATTCCCAAATTGAAAGAAATTGCCCTCCAGGCGGGGGCTGCCATTCTCAAAGCTTATGAGCAAAGCCCGGATCAGCTGGAAATCAGCATGAAAGCGGATAAATCACCGCTGACCATGGCAGACCGCGCATCCAACGAGATTATCTGCAGTGCCCTGGAACAGCTGCCGGTCAGATATCCCCTCATCTCAGAGGAAAACAAGCTCACCCCCTGGCAGGAGCGAAAACACTGGGACCGCTGCTGGCTGGTGGACCCTCTGGATGGAACCAAGGAATTTCTGAAGCGGAACGGCGATTTCACCATCAACATTGCCCTGATTGAAAAAGGCAGGCCAGTGCTGGGGCTGGTATATGTTCCCGTGCACGGGGAGTTGTCCTGGGCAGTTTTAGGCAAAGGCGCCTATACCGTAAAAAACAAACTGGACATCCCCCTGGAAGCTGCCAGCTTTTCCATGGAGGACGAGGGGTTGGGAGTCGTATGCTCCAGGTCTCACCTCAGCGCCGAAACCGAGGCATTTATCGACCAGTTCAAAGACCCCATCCTGCTCTCCAGAGGGAGTGCACTTAAATTCCTGATGCTGGCCAAGGGTGAGGCCCATGTTTACCCGAGGGTGGCCCCCACCATGGAGTGGGACACGGCGGCGGCTCAAATCATCCTGGAAGAGGCCGGAGGAAAGGTATTGGTATTCGAAACCGGGGAGCCGCTCACCTACAACCGCGAAAACCTCCTGAACCCGGCATTTGTCGCCTATGGAAAAGTTCGCGAAACACAATGAGTTTCTTCAATTCAAATCAGACCGATGACAGTACATACAAAAAACACGGTTCTTCAGGTCGAGGGGATGACCTGCGCCAGTTGCGCGATGAACGTGAACAAATTCCTGGAAAAAAAAGGACTGCGGGAAATTGACGTCAATTTCTCAACCGGTGAGGTCCGTTTCAGCCAGGCGGACCCTGAGGTCCCGCTGGATGACATCCGGACGGGATTGGACAAACTGGGATATAAGGTCCTAGAGCCAGAGAGCAAGGGTCCATTCTGGACGCTCGAGCGGAAGCTGTTGCTCTGTGCGACCTTTACCTTCCCCCTGCTCTTCTCTCACCTGTTGATGATGGCGGGGGTGGCGCTGCTCCAGGAGCCATGGGTTCAGTTGTTGCTCTGCCTCCCGGTTTACACTGTGGGGGTTGGTCATTTTGGAAAAACCAGTTACAACGCACTGAAGTCCGGCTCCGCGCACATGGATCTGCTGATCTTCATCGGCTCCACGGCTGCTTTCATCTACAGCCTGACAGGCGTAGTGCTGAAGGAACCCAACTACTTGTTCTTTGAGACCAGTGCCACCATTTTCACCCTGGTATTGTTGGGAAACTGGATGGAAAAGCGGGCGGTTCAGCAGACTACCTCCGCCATCCGGGAATTAAGCCAGTTACAGGTGACCTGGGCCAGAAAAATCATGCCTTCGGGAACACTGGTCACCGTGGAAGCGGAGGAGGTGTTGCCCGGAGATTGGCTCCAGGTCAATGAAGGCGATAAAATCCCCGTGGACGGCGTTGTGCTCAGTGGCCACGCGGCCGTTGACGAATCACTGCTGACGGGAGAGAGCCTGCCAGTGGAAAAGGGAAAGGACGACCAGGTCCTCGGCGGGTCACTGGCAGTCTCCGGCGCATTGACCATGGCGGCGACCGGCACCACGCGTGAATCGGTGTTGAACCAGATGATAGAGCTGGTAAAGTCAGCGCAACAGAACAAGCCGGCCATCCAGCGTTTGTCGGACCGCATCAGCGGCATTTTTGTACCGGTGGTGCTGCTGATAGCGATTGCGACATTCGCCGTCTCATACTTCGCTTTTGGCATCGCTGCCCAGCAAGCTATCATGAACAGCATAGCCGTGCTGGTAATCTCTTGTCCCTGCGCCATGGGGCTGGCCACCCCTACTGCTGTCATGGTGGGTGTAGGCCGTCTGGCCAGAAATGGCATCCTGGTCAAAGGAGCCGCCACCATGGAGGTTTTTTCAAACATAAAGACCCTCGTTTTCGACAAGACAGGCACCTTGACCAGCGGCAACTTCAGAATCAGGGACATCCGATACTCCGGGAACTTGGTGCCGGAGGACATCAATGGCATCATTCTTAAAATGGAGAGAAAGTCCTCGCATCCAATTGCCAAATCCCTGGCCAGGGAAATTGAGCAGGGCGGGCAGATCGAGTACAATGAAAAAAGCACGAAAATATCGGGCATCCGGGAAGAGAAGGGACAGGGCATCACTGCCATGGATGAATCGGGCAGGAGCCTGAGATTGGGCAGCCGAAGGTTTGCAGCCCCCTTTCTTCCGGAAACAGAAAAGGCGACGCTGTTTCTAAGTCGGGGCGAGGAAGTGCTGGCAGCCATTGAAATAGCAGACGAGTTAAAGCCCGAAGCTGCCAGGGTCATAGATTATGTGAAGCGAAAAAAAATAAAGCCGGTCATACTGAGTGGCGACACCCTGGAGAAGACCGCCGCTGTGGCAAATGAATTAAACATCGCTGAGTATCACGCCCAGCAACTGCCTTCGGACAAGCTGAACAAAATCAAGGCGATGAGCGAAGGCGGCATGGTGGCCATGGTGGGAGACGGCATCAACGACGCGCCTGCTCTGGCAAGTGCAACCGTTGGCGTATCGCTGAGCGATGCCTCCCAGGTTGCCATGCAATCGGCTCAGATTATTTTGCTGCACGGCAGTCTGGACAGGCTGCCGAGGGCCATTGCCATATCGCAGGCGACCTTGAGGACCATCAGGCAGAATCTCTTCTGGGCATTTTCCTACAACATCGTCGCTATTCCGCTGGCTGCCCTGGGTTTCCTGAATCCCATGCTGGGTGCCTTTTTTATGGCATTTTCAGACCTGGTGGTGATTGGCAACTCCGTGAGGCTGCGATTTAGAAAGATAGAATAAGCAAATCGCCGACCGCCCCTTCCGGGAGGTAACGGCACTGTTGGCCGAAGCGCCGCCAATGTCAGGCTGAACGCCAATGTTTATTTTTAAACAGCAGAATACCAAAAGCAGCAAGGGGGACGGAACTTTTTGCGGCTCCAAGGTGTTTCTAGTTGATATAATTTTTTTAGGATGCATAAAAAGAAGACAAAATCAAAAAACCGAAAAGTAAGCGCAGCGCAGCTGCAACATGAAATTCTTCAAATTTTCAAAGAAGACCCCAAGAAGCGCTACAACCCAAAACAACTTTCCAAGAAGCTAGACCTTTCCAACCACAAGGATGCAGTGCTCAACGCCCTGGTGAAACTCGCGGAATCAGGGGAAGTAATCGCCCTGGAAGATTTCAAGTTCAAACTGAAGCGAAGCAGCACCGCCACTGGTCCAAAGCGCCTCTACGAGGGATACGTGGACATCACCAGAACAGGAGCTGCCTATATCGAATGCGAGGGAGAGGACGACGACATCTTTGTGTCGGCCAAAAACCTGGGCACTGCCCTGCACGGGGACCTCGTGCAGGTGGCCGCCTGGATGCCCAGAGGGCGCAGGCGCCCGGAGGGCGAAGTCATCAGTATTGTCGAACGGGCTACTGAGCAGTTCGTGGGAACGGTGAGCCTCAGGAGGGACTTTGCCATCGTCGTTCCGGCTCAGTACAACGTTCCTTTCGAAATAGGGGTTGAACTCGAGGACCTGAAGGACGCCCAGGAAGGAGACCGCGTGGTGGTCAAGATCTCCCAATGGCATAAAAGGCAGGGCCAGCGTCCAAAGGGAGTGGTCAAGACCGTGCTCGGAGTAGAGGGCAGCGACCTGGAGATGAAAATCATCCTGATCAACAATGGATTTGAACTCGAGTTCCCGCAGGAAGTCATCGACGAGTCCGAGTCTTTCCCAGCCGAAATTCCGCTGTATGAAATTCACCGCCGGCAGGATTACCGGGCAGTGACCACCTTTACGATTGACCCGATAGATGCCAAGGACTTCGACGACGCGCTATCCTTCCGGCAACTGGAGAACGGAAACACAGAGATTGGGGTGCACATCGCTGATGTCACCCACTTCGTCAAAAAAGACGCTTCCCTCGACAAGGAGGCATTGCGGCGTTCCACCTCTGTTTACCTGGTGGACAGGGTGCTGCCGATGCTACCGGAGCGCTTGTCCAACAACCTTTGTTCCCTGAGGCCCAAGGAAGATCGCCTGACTTTTTCCGCCGTATTCGAGTTTGACAAAAAACACGAGGTCGTCAATCGCTGGTTCGGCAAGACCATCATTCATTCTGACAGAAGGTTCAGCTATGAGGAAGCAGAAGAACGTCTGCAGACGGGAAAGGGAGATTTTGTCCGGGAATTGAAAACACTCAATAAGATCGCAAAAAAACTGCGGCAGGAGCGCTTCAAGAAAGGATCCATTGATTTTGACTCGGAGGAGGTTCGATTCAAGCTGGACGAGAATGGCGTACCGGTCGAAGCCTATGTGAAGGAGCGACTTGATGCGCACATGTTGATTGAGGATTTCATGCTGCTGGCCAACCGGGAAGTCGCACACTTCATCCACCGGAAGGGCGCCAATGAAATGGAAATTCCTTTTGTGTACAGGATTCACGATTACCCCGATCCCGACAAGGTACGGGAACTGGCTGTATTCGCCAGGGAGCTTGGTTTCCACATGAAAATCAATACGCCGATGGAAATTGCCGCCTCCTTTAACAAGCTGGTGGCGGCGGCAGAGGAAAACGAATCCCTCAAACTGTTGCTGCCGCTTGCCATCAGGACCATGGCCAAGGCGGAATA
>JBEAYO010000114.1:0-8951 GCA_041159285.1 Bacteroidota bacterium
GCGCATGGCTGGCATCCGCAGGAGCCAGTGGCGCAGCGTTCCAGTGCCCTACGTCTCCTCCGCAGTTGCCTTCGACACCAGGGCTGTACATCCGCTCACGGGTGAAAATAACGTGTGGGGATGGGGGCTGAGCTGGCAACATGACGAGGCGGGCGATGGCAGGCTCAGGCTGACCAGCGTCGCGGGCAACCTTTCCCTGACCAGGCAGCTAAGCAGCCAACTCCGGGCTGGCGTTGGGTTTCAGGCAGTTGCCGGTCAGCGCTCCCTGCAGCCTGAGCGCCTCACCTTCGAGTCGCAATGGAACGGCGACATTTTCGACCCGGATGCCGCCAATGGCGAGACCGCACTTGCTACTTCCCGCGGCATTTTCAGCCTGGGAAGCGGTGTTCAACTCCATTACCAAACCGAAAGCCGCACGAATTTTCGGGCAGGCCTCGGGGCATTCCATCTCAACAGGCCCAGGACCAGCTTCCTGGACCAGCCGGACGTCCGGATCTTCACGCGGCTTACCTCGCACCTACAGGCAGAAGTCCAGATGAGCGCCAAGAACGATCTTTGCCTGCTGGGAATGCTCAGTCAACAGGGAGAATACAAGGAGATGCTCAACGGACTGGCACTGCGGCACCACCTGAGCCTTGAGGCGCAAAAGGCCATCTATGTCCAGGCCGGTATTTTCATCCGGTACGGCGATGCCTTGATACCCGCCTTGGAGATGCGCTACAATAACTGGATTGCCGGCATGAGCTATGACATCAACACCTCCGGCTTCCGGGCGGCCACCGGGCGGCGGGGAGGGCCGGAGGTATTCGTCCAATGGCTGCTCTTCAGGGTTCACCCGCCTGCTGTATTCAAAGCCTGTCCCGTCTTTTAATCCTGCTTTCCCTCCTGCCCAGCTGGCAAGCGAATTGCATGCGCCGCTGCTTTGGCCTGGATTTTGAAACTACCGGTATTGACAAATGAAAACGCCCTTCGGGGTATCACAAGAACGCAAAGCCCCCGGTTTGCTTCAATCAATCGAATCTATCTAGATGAACGAGCTATTGAGGTTTCTGACCACTGCCTCAGAGAACGGTGGGAGTGCGCGCGACAAGATATCCGTACCCTGTTATTGGCGGGGAGGAACAGGGGGAGCACCACACGACTGGAATGACCCCCGCAACTGGTGCAATGGCAGGGTTCCCGGCTGGTTTGACACGGCTGTCATTTCCCCAAAGTACACACTGGAGGGTTGTTTCCCCATCATCGGAGAATTTGCCAACGACATATCCCAATTGTATATTGAAGAGGATGCCCATCTTTGCATCTCGCCCAAGGGACGCCTCTGCATTGACAGCATGAAGAAGCATATTTTCGGGCTGGTCAATGACGGGGAACTCTCCATCGAGGGAGAGTTGACGCTCTTAAGGACGAGCGCTGCCTGCATCCGCAACAATGGTTATATCATCAACACTGGCTCCCTCGCTGCCGATCGCAAGGAGGTGCGCCTTTTTTCCCAGGGCGACGTCGGCATTTTCGAAAATTACGGCGAGATCCTCTACTTCTGACTTTTGAGACAGCGTATGCAGGAAGGGCGGACGCTGCCGAAAAAATCTGGCAATGTTTCGCCGCTGCTGATTTGCTGATTGTTTACCAGAAAGGGCATTCGGCCCGCAGAACGCCCTAAAATCCCCTTGAGGCTGTCTCAAAAGCCCTGCTCGTAAGGTGCTTTCGCCTAAAAGGCATGCGGGGCGAAGCCCCGCGTTCCCAAAATCCCCCTTCCTCCGCGGTTTGGCTTCGCCAAACCGCGGAGGAAGGGGGATCTCAGAGCATTCGGCAGGCCTGTGGCCGTCCGAACGCCATTTCCGTGGAACGATTGGCGCAGACGGAACGAATTACCGGGTATCTTGACCCGATATTGGACAATATTCTCAAAACAGCAAACCTGCTCAAACGCTTAAAAACTGCTGATAAATGGCCTTGCTATTCACAAGCTCATTTATTACATTTGCAACTTTATTGAGAAAAGTTAATTTCCGGCAAACTTTTTTCCACCTGGTTTCTTTACTTACAAACTCCCCCGGGAGATGATACCAGCAGCACTGCGCTAAGGAAACAACTATTTAAAACTAAATTCGCCTTATTATGTACTGGACCCTTGAGCTTGCCACCTACTTGGAAGACGCACCATTTCCTGCAACAAGAGACGAATTGATAGACTACGCCATTCGTTCCGGTGCCCCCCTGGAAGTCATCGAAAACCTTTCAGAAATGGAAGACGAAGGTGAATTGTACGAGGGGATAGAAGATATCTGGCCGGATTACCCCCGCAAAGACGACTTCCTGTTCAATGAAGATGAATATTGAATGCGGATGATCTGGTTTTCCGGTCTGTGAAAACTTAAAAGGTTTTGCTGCTGCAGGCAGCAAAACCTTTTTGTTTTCGCAAGGGCCCATGGCTTGTTTCGAATACCCCCTTTCTTTCTTATCATTGCATCAGTCCCCGGCAAAACCAAGATGCCAGCAAAAAGACCGACCAGCAATGAGCATTCAGGTAAAATTACCAAGGGCGCTGCGCACCTCGAAAGCTAAAATCTCGCTGGCAGCCGCCGCACTGCTGCTGCTGCTGTTCTGGGCCGCACTGCCGAGTCCGCTCTTCCGGGATCCTCTGAGCCTGGTGCTAACCGATGTAAAGGGTGAGCTGCTGGGTGCGAGAATCGCTGCCGACGGACAATGGCGCTTCCCCTACAACGGAAAAGTCAACGAGAAATTTGCCGCCTCCCTCATCTCATTCGAGGACAAGCGATTCTACCGGCACCCCGGCTTCGACCCCCTGGCGCTTGCCAGGGCCTTGAGGCAGAACCTGCGCCAGCAGCGCATCGTCAGCGGCGGCAGCACCCTCTCCATGCAGGTCATTCGGCTTGCCCGAAAAGGAAGGAAGCGCAGCATCCAGGAAAAATTACTGGAGGTCGTGCTGGCCTTCCGGCTTGAATTCAGCTACTCAAAACAGGAGATACTGGCCCTCTACGCCTCCAATGCGCCCTTCGGCGGCAATGTCGTGGGGCTGGATGCTGCTGCCTGGCGGTATTTTGGCAAAAGCGCCGATAACCTTTCCTGGGCGGAGGCCGCCACACTGGCTGTGCTGCCCAACAGCCCGGGGATGATCCACCCCGGCAGGAACAGGAACAGGCTGTTGCGCAAGCGAAACGAGTTGCTCCAACTCCTCTTCCGGCAACAGGCCTTCGACCAGTTCACCCTCGAACTGGCACTTGAGGAAGCCCTGCCCGACAAACCGCATCCGCTGCCGTCGCTGGCTCCCCACCTGCTGGACCGGGCTTTCCGGGAGCAAAACCCGCAAGACCCGGACTACAACCCGGCAGTCAGCACCAGCATCCAACGGGAACTGCAACAGCGCCTGCTTCAACTCGCCGCGCATAAAAGCCAGGAGTTAAAGGCAAATGGCGTTCACAACCTGGCCATCCTCGTGCTGGATGTACGCAGCGGCCAAGCCGTCGCCTACATCGGCAACGCGCCGGAAACGGGAAGGGAACATGGGGAACAGGTGGACGTCATCGCAGCGCGCAGAAGCACTGGCAGCCTGCTCAAGCCACTGCTCTACGGGCTGATGATCCAGGAAGGCCAGTTGCTGCCCCAGTCTCTGGCTCCAGACATACCCACTCAGATCGATGGTTTCCGACCCAAGAATTTCCAGGAGACTTACGACGGAGCCGTTCCGGCGCGGACGGCCCTGGCCCGTTCCCTCAATGTCCCGTTTGTGCATTTGCTCAAGCAATACGGCGTAGAAAAACTCCATACCTATCTGAGAAAGGCTGGACTGAGCACCGTATCCAGGCCGCCCTCCCACTACGGCCTTTCCCTCATCCTGGGAGGAGCGGAGGGCACCTTGTGGGAGATGACCAATATGTATGCCTGCATGGCGCGCACCCTGCTGAACTTCGGCCCCCGCGGGAATGCCTATGATGCCGGCGATTTCAGGCCTGCATCCTATCGGTACAGCGAGGCTGAAACAGCATTCCGCCAGCCTGACCTTCAAAAGGAAGCCCCTGTCTTGCGGGCAGATGCCATCTGGCTGACCCTGGAGGCCATGGACGAACTGGAGCGTCCTTCCGAGGAGGGGGACTGGGAGTCCTTCGGCTCCAGCAGGCGGATAGCCTGGAAAACCGGTACCAGCTACGGCTTCCGGGATGCCTGGGCCATTGGAGTGACCCCCGGCTATGCTGTCGGAGTCTGGGCAGGCAATGCAGACGGGGAAGGCAGGCCCGGCCTGACTGGTATCGGCACGGCTGCCCCCTTGCTTTTCGACGTGTTTTCGCTGCTGCCATCCTCCGGCTGGTTCCAGCCTCCTTACGATGCCATGAGGAAGGTTGCAATCTGCGGCAAGAGTGGCTATCTGGCGCTGGAGTACTGCGAGCAGGATACGGTCTGGGGAGGATTGCTCTCGGCGAATTTACCTCCCTGCCCTTATCATCAGCTGGTGTCGCTGGATGCCTCGGGTGAGTTCAGGGTCTCGACCAGCTGCCATCCGCCCGAGGGAATGCAGCAAGCTGCCTGGTTTGTCTTGCCACCTGCCCAGGAATACTACTACAAGCCGAGGAATCCGGATTACCAATCGCTGCCGCCCTGGAAAGCGGGCTGCGAGTCTGCTCCGGACCGCGGCGACCAGGTCATGCAGTTGATTTTTCCTGCCAACCGTTCAAAGATATTCATACCCCGGGAGCTGAGTGGCGAGATGGGAAAGACGGTATTCAAGATTGCGCACCGGGAACCAAAGTCCACGCTGTTTTGGCATTTGGACAATCAGTACGCCGGAACAACTCGTTTTTTCCATGAAATGCAATTTTCCCCGGCTGCGGGTTTTCACTCCTTGACGGTGGTGGATGAGAGGGGGAATCGCCTGATGAGTCAATTTGAAGTATTGGAGGCGGACAGGTGAAGGCTGTTGTTCAGATAGGGGCAAAAAAAAACTCCTACATCGGGGAGGCTCAAGGCTGATGTAGGAGCACTAAACATACTATGAGAAAACTACACGATGCAAATTAAGGTATTTTAAAAACAAGAAAAAAGATATATTTAGGAAGTGGCATCTAACTCAAGAAAGCGGTAGGTTTCATTTAGGAAGCGGTATTTTTTTAGCGGTTGGGCATGACAATGTTTGCGAAGAGAAGATGTCACTCGCGGAGGCTCTCTTTAAAGTCTTCCTGGCAGGGCGGGTTCTTTTCAAAATGGCGCATGGCTGCGCCCCGCATCATCTCCACTCCCCGCCGGAGCCTGTCTCAAAATACCCTTCGGCGAGGCGCCTTCCCGCAAAAGGCGCGCGGGCCGGCCGAATGCCCTTTCCGGGGCCAAGCGACACCGGCGGAATGGGTTGACGGTCTTTTGAGACAGCCTCTGGCGGGAAGGGGATTTAAGCTGGGTGCAAGGCCAGCCTGCGGCCAGCCGAACGCCCTTTCCGGGGCCAAGCGACACCGGCGGAATGGGTTGACGGTCTTTTGAGACAGCCTCTGGCGGGAAGGGGATTTAAGCCGGGTGCAAGGCCAGCCGAATGCCTTTCCCGGGGCGAGGCAGCACCGATGGAAAGAATTTCAACAACATCTCCTGCCTTTGAGCGGGGCGAGTTCGCCTGATCAGGGCGCGGGCCCGCGGCCTGCGCACTACCCTCCCGAGAGCGAAGCCCCACCAGCTGTGAGGCACCTGAACCGGCCTCTTTCTCAAAAATCACAGCTCGCCGGCATTTTTTTTCCTTTGATTTCAAACAGGAATAGTCAGCAGTAACTGCTTCATTTTCAGGCAAAAAAAAATCCTACACCCCAGAAGGGAATCAAGGTGTAGGAGAATTAAACATACTATGAGAAAACTTATCGCAAAGATAGGCTTGGAGGTTTCATAAAAAAAGCTACTTTTACGCAATGGAAGCTTTCATGAGGAAACGGTATGTATTTTTGACGGAACGGTATATTTCAAATAATTAACGGAAATTATATTCGTTTTTATAAAATTCTTAAAGCAAAAGGCTGAAAAGCACTAAGCAAATTTGAGAGAACTGCACCAGCCGGGCAAAGCGTCTTAAAAGGGAACCAGCAGCCCGGCAAAAAACAAACACTAAACTGGCAAAACAACGAACATGCTATGAGAAAGCCTGCCCGGCGCTTCACTTTATGGAACAGGGCTAATCGGCTTTCTGACAATAGACAAAATCCGGCATCTACCTCGGGATGCCCGCTAAAAAAACCTTTGACGGACGCACCGACAAAGGTTTTTTTATTTCCACCCTGGTCACAGATTATCGCAGCTTTATTTCCATCACCGGAATCAGGACGACTACGCGGGTTCCGAGGGCTGCGCCCGTGTTTTCATCTATCAGGTCGATGATCTCAACCGGCGACTCCTGCGAATTCCGTGCCTTCATCAGGATGTCGAGCCTTTCCTGCGTGATTTTGGTGCCCAGCGAACGGTGTTTCTTAAAATTGGCACTTGTCTCCCTGGACAGTGCCGCCTGCTGCCTCCCCACCCCATTGTCCTCTATGGTGCAGCGGATGGTGTTTTCATCGCGCAGCGTGAAGTTGATCGTGATCAGGCCATTCTTCTTGGACCTGATGCCGTGTTCGATGGCATTTTCCACATAAGGTTGAATAATCATGCTCGGCACCCCGAGGATATCCTCTTCTATTTCTTCATCCACGAAGATTTCGTACTGCAGTTTGTTTTCAAAGCGCAGGTTCTGGTTGATGGACAGGTAATTGCGCAGGAAGTCAATTTCCTTTTCCAGCGAGATATATTCCAGCTCAGAGTACTCCAGGCTCTGGCGCATCAGGTTGGCAAACTGGGCCAGGTACTTGGCTGCCAGCGTGGAGTCGCTGGAGGTGATGAACTTCTGGACGGAGTTTAGGGCATTGAACACGAAGTGGGGATTCATCTGAGCCCTCAGGGCCTTGAGCTGGAGGCCGGAGGCCTGGAGGCGGAACATCTCCGCCTCTTTTTCCTTGCGCTCCGCCTCGTATTTGATTTGCAGTTCGCGCAGCTCGGAATCTTTTTCAGCAAAGAAGCATTTTTCCAAAGCCTGCCGGTGCAGGGTCTGGTAGTCAAAGGCATTCTTGTAGTCCTGCTCCCTGGCGTAGAGGGTGGCGATATCCTTCAGGATACCTGAAATCAACTTGTAGTCCTGGGATTTTTTGGCAAACTCCAGCGCCTTGAAGTAGTGCTTGAATGCCTTTTTAGCTTTCTCCTCCTCGAAGATGCTGGCCCTCCACCACTCTATATTGGCCAGGTTCTTATCCCTTTTCTCCTTGAAGAGCGGATAGGCAGTGGCAAACAACTCCAGTGCCTCTTTTTTCTGCCCCTTGCTAAGGTAGCAATAGCCCAGGTTGGCATAGGCCATGGCGCGTGCCTGCTGGTTGACATCATCCACCACCTTGATGGCCTTCTTGAAATAGGCGCTGGCGTTGTCGTAGTCGTGAATGGTCATGAAAGCGGTGCCGACATTCAGGTAGTGCCAGGATAGGCGCGACTTCATGCCCTTGAGTTCGCAGAGGTTGACCACCTCCTGATAGGCCCTGATGCTTTTTTCAGGGCTGTTTGTGGCTGCATAGATGGATCCCAGGCCGCTCTGGACCAGGGTATAGAAATAATAGTCTTTAAGTTCCAGGGGATCTTGCTGCGACTTGATCCGTCGCTCCGCTTCGAGGAAGGACTTGAGGGCCCGGGGAAGATTAGAAATTTTGAGATGGAAAAAGCCTTCCCGGCAGATGAGCCTTGTCTGCAGGCGGTCGTCCGGATAGGTCTCCAGGTACTTGGCCGCCTGTCCCAGGTAAAATCTCGCCCGGTCCGTCTGCTCCAGGTTGAGCAGGGTGCCGGCATAGTCTATGTAGGTTTCAGTGAGTTGGTTGACATCTCCCCTCTCGCCAAGGATTTCCAGCGCCATTCTGAAATGGATGTCGGAGAGGTTGTAGTTGTAGAGTTGGTTTTCGATGAGGGCGGTGTGGAGGTGATAACTCAGGCGAAAGTCGGGCAGGTCGCAGCCAGCGAGGATTTCCTGTTGTTCTGCCAGGAATTTGTGGGCTTTGGACAAATCGGTAAAAAGGTGTTGACTGGCCAGTTTATCCAGCAGTTGCAATTGCGACAGCATTTGCTGGTCCAGGGCTGCGGAATAATCCGCTGCGTCGGTTATCGCCCGCTGTAATTCTTGATTTGAAGGGTGTAAGTCATTCATCATGTTGCTACTAAAAACGCTTTTTCTGAACAGGAAGATTACAGCGGTTTTCCGGCTGATTCGAGCCGGGGGGCGGAGCAGGCGCAGCAGCAAGGGCCGACGCTTCTGACTGATGGCGTTCCTGTGGTTTCGGGATATCATTGGCAGCGATTAAAAAAGAAAGGCACTGCCTGAAAGAGGCTGCTGACTGAATTAAAGCAAGCGGTTCGTCAGGGGACAGCTGGATCGAGCCTTGATACAGCCAGCAGTTCAGCAGCGTTTTGTCGTATCAGCTATTTAGAATGGGCGTGTAATGACCGCGTTATTGATGCTGGAATATCGGCCCTGTGGAAAATCGCAGATTATGCGCACCAAAGCGACCAGCAATGCAAATTGGAGAGACGGAATAAGAAAAGGTCAAGCGGCCGTCATCTGTAGCGGCAGGGGCTTAAAAAGCCCCTGCTGCCAGCAAAGATGAGACTTCAACAGCACCTTGGAGGGACTGCCGAAGCCGGATGTTTCAAAGCTTCAAAAGCTGCTGTTATTGAGGAAGGTCTCCACGGCAAGGGCTGGGACTGAACCAATCCAAAAAGCGGCCTTTCAGGCTTTTATCCGGCATCCTTTCATTCCCACCCAGGAACTCACCCATTTCCTCTTTGGTCAACCGGCTGAGCTTTTCAAGTTCTTTCAGGTTTTTCCTTTTGTTTGTAGCCTCCTGCATAGTATCGAGATTTTTAGTAAATAACCCGAACATAGTGTACTCGTTTTT
>JBEAYO010000115.1:0-8938 GCA_041159285.1 Bacteroidota bacterium
GCTCGTAGCCCGTGACCACCGTGACGTTGGGGTATTTTTTAGACAGATGGACCAATTTATTGAAAGTTCCGATGGCGTCATAGTCCATGGGATAGGGCTTGCCACCCCAGATGACCTGGACAGGGTATTTTTCGTTGGAAATCAGTCGCTCGAAATGGTCGAGGTCCCTGGTGATCAGGTCAGCCCGCTTGTAATCGGCATAGCGGCGCGCCCAGACAATGGTCAGAACATTCGGGTCGAAGATCTTGCCAGTCTGGTCGGCTACGATGTCGAACAATTGCTTCTTGAGCTGGCGCTTCCGGGCATTGAACGCGGCATCGTCATCATCGGCGAGGGCCTGTTCCAGGGCGCTGTCATGCCAGTAAGCATGACTTTGAGAATTGGTGACGTGCGTAATCGGGCTGATGTTGTCAAAAGCACCCCACATGTGCCTGGCCACTTCCCCATGAATTTTTGAGACGCCATTGGCCATGCGGCAGAGGCGCAGGGCTGCGAGCGAGTGATTGAACACATTGTCCTGGATGCCGGTGATCCTGCGCACATCCGACAGGGGGACACGGCCGAAGAAGCTCATCCGTTCCAGGAGATAGATATCGTGCTTTTCGTTGCCTGCCTCGACGGGGGTATGAGTGGTGAAGATGATGCGCTTGCGCACTTCGTCGAGGACGCCGAGCTTGTCGTACAGGTGGAAGGCAGCCGGCAGTGCATGGGCCTCGTTCATATGGTACACATCGGGCTGATAGCCGATGATATCGAGCAATTTGGCGCCGCCCATACCCAGGAGGATGGACTGGGCCACTTTCGCCTCGGTATTGTTGGAGTAGAGACGATGGCAGATAGTCTGGGCCAGGTAGTCGTTTTGCGGATGGATGGTAGAAAGCAGGAAAATGGGAGCCGTGCCGAACACATGGGGTGGCAGGTACCAGACTGCTACTTTGATTTGGTGGTTGTTGACAGTGATGTCGAATTCGATGCCGGTGTTTTCCAGGAAGTTGTATTGGCGTTCCAGGAAGAGCGCGTCCATTTCGCCATTGCCGCTGCGCACCTGGTCATAATAGCCGTACTTCCAGAGGATGCCGATGCCGATGAGGTTTTGGCGGAGGCTGTAGGCGCTGCGCATGTGGGAGCCTGCCAGATAGCCCAATCCGCCTGCGTAAATCTTTAGCGGTTGGTCTATGGCAAATTCCATGCTGAAGTAGGCAATTTTCCTGGCGTATTGTTTGGCAATGGAATATGGGTGCTTAAAGGATTGGAACTGCGACATTTTCGAATTTGTTTGGCAAAGAAATTTATATTTAATCGAAGAAACGGCTGGCAGGCAATCCCTTGGGTCTAACCTCAAAAGATCCCCTCGCGAGGCGCCATCTCTCAAAAGGCACAAAGAGTCTATCCCTGTTCAAAAGACAGTAAAACCCGTATTTAGCCGTTCTTGGCTGCGAAGTCACGCATGACGTCCACCAGCACCTGGACGCTGGCCAGCGGCATGGCGTTGTAAATGGAAGCCCGGAAGCCACCGACAGAGCGGTGTCCTTTGATGCCGATGACGTCAGCTTTCTTGCAGGCGTCGAGGAAAGACGCTTCCCATTCGGGTTTTTCCGGCAGGAAGCAGACGTTCATCAAGGAGCGGTCTTCCCGGGCAGCCGTGCCACGGAAGCAGGAATTGGCGTCAATCTCGTCGTACAGCAGCTTTGCCTTGGCCTGGTTGTGCTGCTCGATGGCACCAAGGCCTCCGAGTGCCTTCAACCAGCGCAGGGTCAGCATCATGACGTAGATGGGGAATACCGGCGGCGTATTGTACATAGAGCCGTTTTCGGCATGCGTGCGGTAGTCGAGCATGGTGGGAATGCTGCGGGAGGTGCGGCCCATCCAGTCCTTGCGAACGATTACCAGCGTGACGCCGGCAGGGCCAAGGTTCTTCTGGGCACCAGCGTAAATCAAACCGAATTGATTGGCGTCGAAAGGCCGGCTGAACATGTCGGAGGACATGTCGGCCACCATCGGCACGCTCACTTTCGGAAAAGCAGCATATTGCGTCCCGAAAATGGTATTGTTGCTGGTCAGATGCAGGTAAACGGCATCCTCCGGAACCTGAAAATCCTTGGGGATATAGCTGTAATTGTCTGCTTTGGAGGAGGCAGCCACCACTACTTTCCCATAGCTTTTCGCCTCCTTGGCAGCCTTGGAGGCCCAGGAGCCGGTATCCAGGTAAGCCGCTGTCTCGTTTTCGCCCAGGAGGTTCATGGGTGCCATGAAGAACTGGGTGCTGGCACCGCCGCTCAGAAAAAGGACTGCGTAGCGGTCGTCGAAGCCTCCAATCTCGCGTACGAGAGCTTCAGCTTCAGCCATGACGGCTTCAAACTCCTTGCTTCGGTGGGAAATTTCCAGGATGGAGAGTCCGCTCCCGTTGAAATCCAGGATGGACTGAGCTGCTTCCTCAAATACGCTTTGGGGCAATATTGAAGGACCTGCTCCAAAATTGTGTTTCTTATTCGTCGTTGCGACCATAGTCGGGTGCTTTTTTTTTAATGATATTTAGCACTGCAAAGATAAGCACTGTGGCTGATTAAGGGAAGCCCGACAAAGAATAGCTGGAAATCTGGGAATCGTAAATTTCATGATATTCAAAAAAAGCGGAAGGCGGACATCCGTCATGTGTCCAGCATGCTGGAGTAAAAAGCCTTGGTAAGGATTTCTATCTCTTCTTTCGCCGCAGGGAATTCTTCCTTTACCCTGAGCTTTGGGTTTATCACCTCGAACTCAGCTTCATCGTACTCGAATATGCGCCACTTGCCGTGGGCGTACTCAAGGGCCGTGAGGTTCTCCACCCAGTCACCGGAATTGAGATAGGTCACCTTTCCCTCGCAGCGGACCTGCGGCTTGTGAATATGCCCGCAGATGACATAGTCGTAGCCTTTTTCAGCAGCCAGCCGGATGGCGGTGTCCTCAAAGTCGCCGATGAACTTGACCGCCTCCTTGACGCGCTGCTTGACTTTGGCGGCGAAGGACATGCGCGGCAGACCAAATTTTGCACGCAGGTTATTGATGAACCTGTTGAACAGGATCAGCAGGTCGTATCCCCTGCCACCCAGTTTTGAAATAAAGGGGGAGTACTGAATGAACAGGTCAAAGACGTCCCCATGGAAGATCCAGTGGCGGCTGCCGTTCAGTTGCAGCACCAGTTTGTCGCGCAGATGGATGTTGCCCATGGTAAAGTCGGAGAAGCGCCGCAGCGCATCGTCATGGTTGCCGGTGATGTAGTACACTTTGACTCCGCCTGCCGCCATTTTCATGATGCGCTGTATGACTTGTATGTGTTCTTTGGGGAAATAATTCTTTCTGAACTGCCAGATGTCAATGAAGTCGCCGTTGAGGATGAGGACGGAAGGCCTGATGCTCTTGAGGTAGTTGAGGAGCTCAGGAGCGTGGCAGCCAAAGGTGCCGAGATGTACATCGGAAATGATGGCAATGTCTATTTCTCTTTTCATAGGGAGACAGTTGGGTGAAACCTGGTTCTGCGTGCGACTGCACGTTTTGCATCCGAGCGATGATTAACAATGGCGAATCCCCTCAGTAATGTCAAGGGTTACGTGGCTTTCTTTTACGCAGGGGCTTGTGCCGGGGCTCCAATGCCCCGCGGGGTTGTGTAAAAGTCCCCGGAACGAAGTGCCCCGCTTTGAAAAGGACGCGGGGCTGCTCCCCACGGCCTGAAAGCCCCTTCCCGGCCGCGGGGGGGGGGGGGGGGACCGCGCGGCGGCGGCGGGGGGGTTTGTGTTTAAGGCGCTCGGCGAGCCTGTGGCCCGCCGAGCGCCCTTTTCGGAAGCAGTGTAGCACCGGCCGAATCCATTTTAATTTTGAAGGGATTCTTGGTTGTTTAAAATCGCCGGATTACGAGCATCAAAGTTGGGGAAATGATATTAAGCCAATGTAAAATAGGGATTATCAAATAATTAAGAATATACAATCCAATTTTTTGATTAGTCCGGCAAGCCGGCGGCCCAGCGCAGCGAGGCTGCAGATTTGGCTATTTCCGCCTGGAGCTTCAGCAATTTAAGGTTGGCCTCGATGAGTTTGTTCTCGCGGGAGTTGACCAGGAAGAGGGAGCTTTCGCCAATGGCGAACTTTTCGTTTTCCCCGGCCAACAATCGAGCGTAGTTGTCCCGCATTTCAACAGCCGTCTGCAGCTGCTGCCGCAAGGTGCGGATTTCATTTTGATAGACTACAATCTTGTTCTTTATCTCGAGTTGCTTATGCGAGCGCTCATAGCGGGCATCCAGTATCTTTAGGTCTGCCAGTTGCAGGGATCCCCGCTCCTTGCGCAGCAGCAGCGGAAAGCCAAACTGGACTCCCAGCTTGTAATTCTCCCTGAAAAGCCCTGTGAAATTGCCGTTTTGATCTGGCGTCAGATCTGGGCCCCGCCCGAGCAGGTTGTATTCCAGGTCGAGGCGCGGCTTCAATTGCTCCGCCTTGAGACGGCGCTCCACATCGAGTTCCTGCAACTTGAAGTCATACTGCCGGATAAGAGGATGACGCTCAGCCAGTTCATCGGCGGCGGCGTTGAGGAGGTCCGTCTCAAACATCCCCGCCCCCGGTGCCTCAGGCAGCAAGGTCGTGTCAGGCATTACCGGCGCATCGTTGTTCCAGCGGAAATTCTGCAGCTCCAGGCGTGAATTGCGAAGCAAAAGGCGGGCGTCGTTGAGTTGCAGGGTGCGGTCCTGCACCTGAATCAGCGCCTCCAGGGTGTCAATGGCCGGCTTGTCGCCCTGCCGCCAGCTTTCGCGGATGCCTTCGAGGCGCGTGCTCGCAATGACAAGGGCATCCTCATAAACCCTCAACCAGGCCTGTGCCAGCGACCAGTTCCAGTAGGACTTGGCAGCCTCCAGCATCAGTTCATTTTGAATGGCCTGCCGGGTTGCCTCGTTGGTGTTTTGAAGGATGCGAGCCTGAAAGAGGTTGGCCCTTCTGTCATCAATCAAGAGGCCCTGCAACAGGGAAAGGGAGAAGCCCAGGACTGCCTGTCCGTCGGCGGGCAGTTGGTTCTCGGGATTGAGGAAGGTGCCGCGGGCGTAATTGTAGCCAATCTTTCCCTCCAATCCGAACCAGCTCGGCATCTTGAGGCCGCCCTCGCCAAAATTGAAGTAATTCTTGCCGTCAAAGGATTTTCGCTCCAGGCTGCCGTACAATTTGGGGTCAAAACCACCCCTGGCAGCCAGCATGGCGGCCCGGGCCTGGTCCTGGAGCAGGAATGCCTGGCGGGAAACGGGGTGTTGTTCCCTCACCTGTTGCAAAAAAGCCTGAAGCGTCAGTGTGTTATTTTGACAAAAGGCCACCGGGGATGCCAGCCAAAGGCAGGCTGCCCAAAATAACCGCCTGTTGATAGTCAAAGCTTTGGATAGCATGATCTGCGCTTTTACTTTTTGGAGTTGTCGCTGTCGGATTTGCCGGATGCATAGAAATCGGGCGGGAATCCATTGAGCTGCCGCCATATTTCATACCACACGGGCACATCGTTTAGCAGAGCAATGGCCAGCGCGCCGCCACCAGGGCGGAGGGCCGAGGGCCATGTTTTCTCGGCTTCATACGGCTGAACGAGCACCCTGAAAGAGCCGTTGGGGCTGATGTTGTTGTCAATGGCCACGACTTTCCCTTCGTAAGTACCGTAGGTGAGCGCGGGCCAGCCTGAGAAGACAAAGGCGGGCCAGCCGTCGAAGATGAAGTTCACCTGGCTGCCCATGCGGACCAGCGGCAGGTCGATGGGTTGCACGAACATTTCCACTGCCAGCTCCGCATCCGAAGGCATGATGCTGACGATGGGGTCTCCCTCCTTGAGGGTCTCTCCAATGCCCGGCACCACGGCCTGGGTGATGTAGCAGTCCTGGGGGGCAGTGATGTAGTAAAAGCCGGCCCTTTGTCGGTAGTTTTCAAGGTCCACCTCCAGTTTCTGGAGTTTGCCTTCGGCGTCGTAGCGGTCGGAGAGCGTGCTGAACTTTTCCGATTGTGCCTTGGCGATTTTATTGGCATATTCATTCTGGACGGTGAGCAATTCGAGCCGGGAATTGTCGAGCTCATTGCGGCTGGTCAGCCACTTGTTTTCATTGGCCACTTTTTTGGCGTTGGTTTCCTGGACCTTCAGGTTTTTGTCTTCGAGGTCGGTCAAGGACTTGAGGCCCTTGTCGTAAAGTTCCTTGGTGCGGTTGAACTGTCGTTTGGCGATATCGAGGTCTATCAGGGCGCGGGCCAGTTCGATGCTGTCGGATTCGACCTTGAGTATGCTTTGCTGGACTTTGTTTTTCAATTGTTCTTTTTTAAAGGTCAGTTCCATTTGCATGGCCTTGATCTGATTTTCCAGGGCGGCCACTTTTTCCTGGTAGGAGGAGATGCTGCCTTGTGTGGCGTCGACCTGGGAAGAGGCGCGGCCGATGAGGTTGGGGTCGAAGTATTCGGTTTTTATTTCTGAGAGGTGGACGATGGTGTCGCCTTTTTTGACCAGTTGTCCTTCGCGGACGTACCACTTTTCTACCCTGCCGGCGATGGTGGTGTGAATGGTTTGGGGTCGCTGTTCGGGGCGAAGGGTGGTGACTTTGCCTCGGGTTTGTATGTTCTGGGTCCAGGGCAGGAACAGCAGCACGAGGAGCAGCAGGAGGCTGATGAGCATCCAGCGGCGCATGGAGTGGTTGGACCTGGGCAGTTCGTTTTTCTTGAAAGAGCGGTATCGGGAAGTATCAATCCGCCCGATAATGCTGTTTTCTGAGATATTAAGCATAGCCTTTAATAGTTTTCACGGACTATTGATTATTGAACGTTTATTTAGTTTCAGGGGTTTGCCTGAGCTTGCCTGGCGCCTCAAAGATGCCCGACGGGCTGGAAAGTAAATTTAAAGTGAGCACTATTCCTCACTTGCTCAAAAGTCCCCTGTTCGACAATTCTGCCATCCTTCATGATAACGACGCGGTCGCATTTTGAAGCCAGCAGCTGGTTGTCCGTCACTGCCAGCAGCGTCCAGGGATTGCCCTTGTCCGTCATCTGTACGATGAGCCTTTCCCGCTCCTCCGGCTCCAGCATGGCAAAGGGGTCCTCGATGGCCAACAATGCCGGTTTAGAGGCAAAACTGCGCGCCATGATAATTTTTGCCACCACATTGCCGGGAAGGTTCTTACCACCCGGCAGCAGCAAGGTGTCGTAGCCCTGGGGCAACTGTTTGACAAAATCACCCAGCCCGGCTTTATCCACAGCCTCCATGACGTCGTTCAGCGACACGTGGTCATGCCCCATGGTGATGTTTTCAAGCAACGTGCCTCTGAAAATATCCTCCTCTCCGGGGATATGGTCGCCGATGTGCGCCTGAAGGCTTCGCACGTCTATGTTTCGAACAGGGACGTTGTTGAAGGAAAGGGAGCCTTTGAAGTTTTCATAGACGCAGGTCACGACGTGCAGCAGGGTGGACCTGCCGGATCCGTTGTAGCCTGCGATGCAGATTCTTTCGCCGGCCGCGACGGAGAGGCTGATGCCGTCGAGCGAGGGTTTCTCTGTATCCGGGAAACTATAGCTCAGGTCCTTCATCTCGATGGCAATGCCATTGCGGCAATTGAGCTCTTCGAAGGCGATACCTTCCTCCCGTTCAATGGGGATGTCCGTCAGGCTGCCGAGTTTTTCCAGCGCGGTCATCACGTCGTAGATCACCTCAGCCGTGAGGATGATTTTCTCCACAGAGGCCATGATGAGGATGACGACGATTTCCGCTGCCACGAACTGGCCGAGGTTGATCTGGTTGTTGATCACCAGGAGGCTGCCGATGACGAGCAACAGGGCGGTGACAGTGACCTTGAAGGCGACAATGGCGCTGTACTGGGTGATGAGGATCCGGAAGTGGCTTTTGCGGGCATCGAGGTATCCGCTGACCAGGTCGTCGGTGCGCTGCAGGGGCAGGTTGCTGCGGCCTGCCAGCTTGAAGGTTCCCATGGTGCGGGCCAGTTCTTCCAGCCAGTAGGCGACTTCGTACTTGTATTTTGATTCCTTGAGACTGGTTTGCAAGCCTTTCCGGCCTGTCAGCTTGAAGACGGCCGTGATGACAACGATGAGAATGAGGCCCAGGGCGATGAACAGGGGGTGGTAGAAGGCCATGAGCAGCAATCCGAAGAAAATCTGCAAAATGGCCGTGGAAAAGTCCATCAGTATCTTGGGGAGGCCTTTCTGGATCGTCAAGGTGTCGAAAAAGCGGTTGACCAGCTCCGGGGCGTATTCTTTGTAAACGGATTCGAACTTGATGCGTGGCAGCCGGTAGGCGATGTCAAAGGCGGAGCGGGTGAAGATCCTGCGTTGTATGGTTTCCGTGACAGACATTTGCATGATCTTGAGGATGCCGGTCAGGGCGGTGCCGGCGGTGACGACGCAGGCCAGCAGTATCCATGAGCTGGAGATGTTGCCCCCGGCTATGAGGCCGAGGATGGCTTGTATGCCCAGGGGTAGGGTGAGGGTGATAAGGCCTGAGAAGATGGCATACAGGTAGATGTACGTTATTTCGCGTTGGTCTAGTTTCAGTAGTTTGAAAAAGCGCTGTACGGGATGCATCGCTGTCTTGGTTTTTAAATTTTCTATAAAAATGCTGATTTCCCTGCAATGTTTTGTTGGGGGTATGCATTCTAATTTAATTTTAAGAAATCGGGCGGCGGCAGGAGCCCGTAAATCCCTTTTGATGCATCGTTTTGGCGCTCTTGGGCGCGGGGCTCCTGCAAGGAGCGCTGACGTGGGTCTGCTGTCCGGAAATTATGCCCGGAGACTGTCTCAAAAAATTCAGTTCGCTTCTAAAATTCGTTCCAACGGTGTTGATTGTCTCCTGGAACGCAGGCTGTCTCAAAAGGCCCTTTGGTGAGGCGCCTTCTCGCAAAAGGCGCGCGGGGCGAAGCCCTGCGCGCCTAAAATCCCCCTTCCGCCGCGGTTTGGC
>JBEAYO010000116.1:0-8811 GCA_041159285.1 Bacteroidota bacterium
GGCCTGTGGCTGGCCGAATGCCCTTTCCGAGGGCCGATTAGCACTGGCGAAACGGATTGCCGGGTCTTTTGAGGCAGTCTCGAAAACAAGCAACATCTGCAAGGGATGCTAAACAGTTACCACAAAAAATGTCTCGCCAGGGTACTTTAAGAGAGCATCCTCACGTCAGCAAGGCAGAAAGAAAATCACTTTTGCCTCCTGGGCCTTGGCCCTATGGCAACAAGTCTATTTTCCGACCTTTCTGACGGCGTTGCCGTTGAATTCCAGGTAATAACTCGCATCGAGCTTGCCGGGAGCTACAGAATACTCCCGGACCGGCAGGAAAAACCAATCGGCCCGGGCCTGCTCCCTGGTCAGGGTCAGGGTCATGTAACCGTGGTGGATCAGGTCGAGGTAACGAAGATGGGGATTGTTCGATTTCTTGGTCAGTCGCCGGCGCGCCTCGGCAGCCACGATACGGGGCAGCGCCTCGTCAAAATTGAAGGAGGAGATGCTCGGGGAGACAAACTCCGCGCCGATGACACCGCTGCCGGTATCGGGATTGTAAAAGCCGGGGTCGAAGGGCTTCGCAGTGAGCTCAAAGGCCCAGGAGGTGTGGATGTCGCCGGTCAACACGACGACGTTTTTGATGTTGTGTTGGTACAGGGTGTCAAAAATGGCCTGTCGCTCAAAGGGATAGCCGTCCCAGCGGTCCATGGGTATGCCGGGCACCCGGTCGAAGACGCGGCTGTCGTTCATCGGAGAGAAAACCACCTGGTTTCCCAGAAGTTTCCATCGGGCGCGGGAGGACTTGACCCCCTGGAGCAGCCATTCCCGCTGGCCCTTGCCCAGCATGGTGCGCTCCGGGTTCTGGAGTTCCGGGTCCGCCTTGCTCTGGGCCTGCGGGCTTCGACCGGTGAGGCGGCCGTCCAGCATCCAGAGTTCTGCCAGGTCGCCGAAAGAAAAGCTGCGGACGATGCTCTGCTCCGGGTTTTCGCGCAGCGGCATCCACTCGAAATAAGCTTGCCTGCCAGCCGCCTTGCGGGCCTCCCAGGCCTCGCCGCTCAAGCCGCCGCGGGTGCCGGTGGCATAGCTGTCGTTGGCGATTTCGTGGTCGTCCCAGATGACGATGAAGGGGTGGAGGCGATGGGCCTCAGCCAGCTGTGGATCGCAGCGGTACTGGGCATAGCGGGTGCGGTAATCTATCAGGTCGGCGCAGACTTTATCGGGAATGTGCTGCCGCACGGTTTTCTTTTGCATGCGGCCCCAGGAGCCATATTCGTAGATGTAATCGCCGAGGTGCAGGACGGCGTCCAGGTCGTTGCGCCGGGCGATGTCGCCAAAGGCGTTGTAAAAGCCGAGGCGGTAGTCGGCACAGCTGACGACGGCCAGGCGGAGGAGGTCGCCCTGCCCGGGGCCGGCGGCCGTGCGGGTCCTGCCGACGGGAGAATAAACGTCGTTATGGCGGAAGCGGTAGAAGTAGGTCTGCCCGGGTTTCAGCCCGTTGACATCCACTTTCACGGTGTAGCCGTTGGCGGCATCGGTGGTTCGGGTGCCGGCGCGCACGGTTTGCGTCATGGCGGAGTCCCTGGCGACTTCCCAGAAGACGGTTTGCGGCTGGTGGGGGGCTTCCAGGTAGAGGCGGGACCAGATAACAACGGCTGTATCGAGGGGGTCGCCGGAGGCGACGCCGAAGCAAAAGGGCTGCCGGCTGTTGTCGAGCAGTGATTTGAGTTCGGGGTAGTAGAGTTCCTGTGCCTGGGTTGGGAGGGTGAGCAGCAACAGGAGTGAGAGCAAGGGAGTGCGAAGGTTCATTGTCGTGATGTTTATGGTTTTTGAGAAATTTTAGAAGCCACTGCCCTGCCCCATTGCTTTGAAGAAATTCTTTTCAAAAATATCCGGTTGTGGGCATTCTGCTACAACTTTCGTTTTTATGTAGCAAAATAATAAGTTATTCCTGATTTTCGGGCAAAAAAAAACCGGCACGCTTGAAAAAGCATGCCGGCCAGTAAATGTGCAATTTGTTAATAGAATTTTGTTACCAATGACGAGACTCTCACCGCAAGTAAGAGAGTCGGTATTATTAGCGTTAATTATATTTGAAAGAAATTAAAAAACAGAGAGGTATATCCGGAAGGGCGTTTTTAAAAAATCGAAATCACCTTGGAAGCGATTTGCCCGGGAGCCTTTATCTGTCTTTTATCACAATAAAAAGAAAAACCGTGCCAGAATTCATGGCGGGCAGGTGCTGGAAGTAGCGCTGGCGCTGCTTGTTTGCTGGGACAGGCGCACAGCAGGGTTGTGTAAAAAGTCTCCGGGACGCAGTGCCCCGCTTTGAAAAGGGAGCAGCCCCGCGCCTTGTTCAAATTTTCAACATGACAGCGACACCTGATAAGATATTGTACGGACTGATCGGTTATCCCCTTTCGCATTCCTTCTCCAAAAAGTACTTCACGGAAAAGTTTGCGCGGGAGGGGCTCCACCACTGCCGCTACGAGCTCTTCCCCCTGGCCGACGTCGGGGAATTGCCCGGCCTTTTGCAGCAATATCCGGAACTCGCCGGACTGAACGTCACCATCCCGCATAAACAGTCCGTGATGGCGCTGCTGGATGAACTGGACGAGGAGGCAGCAGCAGTCGGCGCGGTGAATGTAATCCGCATTCGCGATGGCCGTTTGAAAGGCTACAACTCCGACATCTACGGATTCGAACAGTCGCTCCTCACTTTCATCGGCGGGGAACGCCCGGCCGCCCTGGTGCTGGGCAGCGGCGGCGCCTCCAAGGCCGTGGTCCACGTCCTTAAAAAACTGGGGCTGCCTTTCCGGATCGTCTCGCGCGCAAGCACCGGCTACCCCTTCCTTCACTACGAGCAGGTGGATGCAGCCGTGCTGGCAGCACACCCCCTGGTAGTCAACACCACCCCGCTGGGCATGGCACCGGCAACCGATGGATGCCCTCCCCTGCCCTACGAGTGCTTCGGACCGGAACATTTTGCCTACGACCTGGTTTACAATCCGGAGCAGACCCTGTTTTTACAAAAGGCGGCGCACCGCGGGGCGCGCATCTGCAATGGCCTGGAAATGCTATACCTCCAGGCGGAGCGGGCCTGGGAAATTTTCAAAATCCCAGGCGCTTGATTTCAACGGTTAAAAAAAATAGTTTCTAAGCGTATCTTTACCCTTCATCAAACACGAGAATATGTCCACAATACCAACCATGGCGGAACTGGCGGCCGAGGGGCGCAAACCCGAAATCCTCTTCTGGGTCGGCTGCGCTGGAAGCTTCGATGACAGGGCCCAGCGGGTGACAGTGGCCTTTGCCAGGCTGCTGCAGCAGGCAGGCGTCGACTTTGCCATCCTGGGCACGGAAGAGAGCTGCACGGGCGACCCGGCGCGCCGCGCCGGCAATGAGTTCCTGTTCCAAATGCTGGCGCAGCAGAATGTGGCGGTGCTCAACATGTATGAAGTAAGAAAAATAGTCACAGCCTGCCCGCATTGCTTCAACACCCTGAAAAACGAATACCCGGAACTGGGCGGGCACTACGAGGTTGTGCACCATACCCAGTTCCTGCAGGAATTGCTGTCGACAGGTCGGATACGCATGGCCGGCGGCAGCTTCAAGGGCAAAAAAATCACCTACCACGACTCCTGCTACCTTGGCAGGGTCAACGGCGTTTACGAAGCACCCCGCTCCCTGCTGGAGTCCCTAGATGCCGACCTGGCGGAGATGAAGCGCTGCCGCAGCAAGGGGCTTTGCTGCGGTGCAGGCGGCGCCCAGATGTGGAAAGAGGAGGAAAGCGGCAGCAAGCGCATCAACCTCGAGCGAACCGAGGAGGCGCTGGCCACAGGGGCGGACATCATCGCCGTCAACTGCCCCTTCTGCATGACCATGATGTCGGACGGCGTCAAGGCAAAGGAACAACAGGAGCGGGTCATGGTGTACGACCTGGCTGAATTGATCCTCAACAACTCCGTGCAGGGATCATGAAAATCCGCGACCGCCTGTCCCTGATCCTCTCCCTCACCGCCCTGCTGGTGGTGACTGCCCTGGGCGTTTCCGTCTATGTGTTCACGGCCAAATTCCACAAGGAGGAATTCTTCGCCAGGCTGGAGGAGAGGGTTCAGATCACTAAACTCATCTTCCTGGAGCAGGACAGCCTCATTACCCAGCGGGTGCGGGAAAGTTTCCTGCACACCCTGGACGAGGAGCTCGAGTTCGTCATTTCCCTGCAACCCTCCGGGCTCGATTCGCTGGACAGGCTTTTCTACCAGGGCCTTTCCGAAAGCCTGCCCAGGGACAAATCCGTTCGCTTCTGGCAGGGCCAGCGCCAGGGCGTGGCCAGGCGCTACGATTTGCCGCAGGGAGACTACGTCGTGGTCGTCACGGCTGTCGATAAGTTTGGACAGACCAAGCTGCGCTTCCTGCAGCGCATCCTGCTGTTCGGCACGCCCTTGTGCGTGCTGCTGCTGGTCAGCGTCAGCTGGCTGGCCACGGATCGAGCGCTGAAACCCCTGGCACAAAAAATCCGTAAGGCCCGGACCATCAGTGCCAACAGGATGGATGTGAGGCTGAAGGTGGAAAACCCTGAGGATGAGATCGGACAGTTGTCCACTGCCTTCAATGGCATGATGGACAGGCTGCAGGCCGGGTTCGAGGCGCAAAAGCAATTTGTGAAAAATGCCAGCCATGAGATCCTCAACCCGCTGACTGCCATCATCGGGGAGGCCGAGGTATTGCTGGAAAAGCCGCGCAGCAATGAGGAATACCGTGACGCCATGCGCGTCATCAGCACCGAGGCCGAACGCCTCAAAGTACTGACCCAGCAGCTGCTGGACCTTGAAAAGGCCGAGTCCATGTCCATCCTGCCCAATCCGGAACTGGAGTCGCTGGAAGTTTGCTTGCTGGAGGTGCTCGAAAAATACCAGACCCGCCGCATTCACCTGCACATCGAGGCTATGGACGAGGGATTGCAGGTGCTGGCCAATCTCTCTTTGCTTCAGTCGGCGCTGTCGAACCTGGTGGATAACGCATTGAAGTACTCCGGCGAAAAACCCGTGCACATCAGCCTTCACGCCGAGGATGGCACCTATTTCCTTTCCTTCAGGGACGAGGGCATCGGCATACCGAAGGAGGACATGGCCAACATTTACCAGCCGATGCACCGCGCCCGGAATGCACGCAACATCAAGGGTCACGGGATTGGATTGCCCCTGGCCAAGAAGGTGATTGAACTCCACGGCGGCACCATAGAAATCATCACGGAGGAAAACAAGGGTACAGAAGTGCTGGTGACCTTGCCTTCGGCCCCGAAGCCTTGAGAGCTCCCGAAGGCCCTGCCGGAAATTTTCAGGCCTTGATGATATATCCCATGCCCACCACTGTCTGGATGAGCTTGATTTCGAAAGGTTTGTCCACTTTATTTCTCAGGTAGTTCATGTAAACGTCCACGACATTGGTGCCGATGTTGAACTGGATGTCCCAGACATTCTCCAGGATGTCCACCCGGCTGACCACCCTGTTCTTGTTGCGCAGGAGGTACTCGAGGAGAAAAAACTCCCGGGGGGTCAATTTCAGTTCCTTTCCGGCGCGATACACCGTTTTCTGGTCGAGGTCCACTTCGAGGTCTGCCACGGAAAGCTTGTTTTCGGCAACAGGTTTGGGAATGTTATAGGACTTGCGCCTGGTGAGCGCCCTGATGCGCGCCAGCAGTTCCTGAAAGCGGAAAGGCTTCCCGAGGTAATCATCTGCGCCGGCATCCAGGCCGGTGACCACATCCTCCGTGGAGCTGAGGGCTGTCAGCATCAGCACAGGGCATTCCTGCCTTTTTTCTCTGCGAAACTTTTCGCAAAACTCCAGACCGTTGATGCCGGGAAGGACCAGGTCCAGGATGACCAGCGAATAATCTGACTGGTCTGCCAGTTTCAAACCCGTTTCGCCGTCAAAAGCCTGCGTCACCTCATAACCATTCTCTTCAAGGCCTTTCTTCACAAAGTTTGAGATTGCAGGTTCATCTTCCACCACGAGGATTTTCATGTCATTTTTTTTGCAAAAATAAAGAGCCTGCTTCAATACGCGACACTGGCAGCAAAGTCCTTTGCAGGGGTTTTAAACATTTCTAATGGCAATCTAATGCCGTCTTAATCACGCTCTAATGTGTTCGTGCGATCTTTGTATAGTCAAAGAAATGTCTGATACATTTCATAACAAAACGCTTTGAGTGATGAAAAAGTCGAACGAACAACATACCCATAACCCGGAATCCGGGTTCTTTGCCAATCTGAAACACGACCTCCCTGCCAGCATCGTCGTCTTTTTAGTCGCCACCCCGCTCTGTCTGGGCATTGCCCTTGCCAGCGGGGCTCCCTTGTTTTCAGGCATCATCGCGGGCATCATAGGCGGCATTGCTGTAGGGCTGACCAGCGGTTCCTCCCTGGGGGTGAGCGGCCCGGCTGCGGGTCTGGCCGTCATCGTGCTCAACTCCATTGCCTCGCTCGGCGCCTGGGAGACCTTTCTGATGGCAGTAGTGCTGGCGGGGGTGGTACAGTTGACACTCGGCTATTTGAGGGCGGGCATCATCGGTTATTATTTCCCCTCCTCCGTCATCAAAGGCATGCTGACGGGCATCGGCCTGATCATCATTTTAAAACAGATACCGCATGCCTTTGGTTACGACAAGGTGCCGGAGGGATCGCTGGAATTTGTTCAGCCCGACGCACAAAACACCTTCAGCGAGTTGTTGAACATGTTCAACTACATACAGCCGGGTGCTGTGATCATCACGCTGCTTTCCCTGGCCATTTTGATTTTCTGGGAACGGCCCTTCATGAAAAAGCACAGGATTTTCACCTGGATACAAGGCCCGCTGGTGGCCGTCGCCGTCGGTATCCTGCTCAACCAGGCCTATCATCTGATGGCTCCTGGCCTGGTGATTTCTCAGGAGCACATGGTCAACATTCCCATCGCCAAGAGTTTTGACAGCTTTGTGGGCCTGTTCACCCTGCCCGATTTCGGCCAGCTTTTCAACCTGCAAGTATGGACGGTCGCCCTGACCATGGCCGTGGTAGCCAGCCTGGAAACCCTGCTTTGCGTAGAGGCCACCGATAAACTCGACCCCTTGCGCCGCATCACGCCTGCCAACCGGGAGCTCAAGGCACAGGGCATTGGGAACATGCTGTCCGGTCTCATCGGCGGGCTTCCAGTCACGCAGGTCATCGTGCGAAGTTCCGCCAACATACAATCGGGTGGGCGCACCAAGGCCGCAGCCGTGTTGCACGGGGTTTGGCTGTTGCTCGCGGCGCTGGCAATCCCCTCGCTGCTGAACCTGATCCCGCTGGCCACCCTGGCGGCCATCCTGCTCATGGTGGGCTACAAGCTGGCCAAGCCGGCTATTTTCAAGCAGATGTACGGCCTTGGCAAGTACCAGTTTATTCCTTTCATCGCCACTGTGGCGGGCATCATTATGACCGACCTGCTCATCGGCATCGGCATCGGTATGGGCTTTGCAGTATTCTTCATCCTGCTCAACAACCTCCGCAACCCCTATTTTCTTCCGGAAGAGTCACACGACGCCACGGGCAATACGCTCACCCTGCGCCTTTCCGAGGATGTTTCGTTTCTCAACCGGGCCAGCATCATGCAGACCCTGGACGAGATTCCGCCTCATACCCGCGTTGTTATTGACGCCAGCAAATCCGTCAACGTGGACTACGATATCTATGAAATCATCCGCGAGTTCGAAGATAAAGCAGCCCTGAATGACATTGACCTCATCGTCAAGGGGCTGTCCCTGCGGCAGCGCAACGATGCCACCCAAAAGGTCTTCCAGGCATTGGACGCCAGGAAGGAAAGAATAGGCAGCCTGGAGCGCTGAGTGTTGACAACAGCCTTTTTAAACGCCAAAAAACTTCACTTCAACAAAAAAAAAATTGTGAACTTAAAAATAACGACCATGCGCACGCACACAAAAGAATCGCAAAAGAATCTGACTCCTCGGGTAGCACTGGAATACCTCGTGGATGGCAACAACCGCTTCGTCAACAACCTGCGTTACAACCGCAACCTGCTGCAACAGGTGAACGAGACCTCGGACGGGCAGTTTCCCTTTGCCATTATTCTGAGTTGTATTGATTCCCGCACCTCAGCGGAGTTGATTTTCGACCAGGGCCTGGGCGATATTTTCTCTGTGCGTGTTGCCGGCAATGTGCTGAACGGGGACATCCTGGGCAGCATGGAGTTTGCCTGCCAGGTGGCAGGTTCCAAGTTGATCATGGTGCTGGGCCACACCAAGTGCGGCGCGGTGAAAGGGGCTTGTTCCCATGTGGAGATGGGGCATCTGACCAGCCTGCTGGAAAAGGTGCAGCCTTCTGTGGAGAAGGTACAGAGTCAGGGCGGGTCTGATTTGAGCTTCGACGACATGGTCGAGGAGGTGTCCCGCGAGAACGTGCTGCATCACATGGAGGAAATCCTGCACCAGAGCTCGGTGTTGAGGAAGTTGTTCAAGGAGTCGAAAATAGGTGTTGTGGGTGCGATGTACAGTGTGGATTCCGGCGAGGTGGAGATTTTGAAGGAGTTGTTTTACGAAGAGGAGCCGGCGGCTGTTGTAGTTGGTAATGTCTGATCCCGGCGGGTTCGCCCGGGTTACATATTGAAGATCTGTTCGTTTTTTTATCATTAAAGTTGGTCTTTGCAGGCACTGTCTCTTGGCAGTGCCTTTTTTTTTGGGGGGTTGTGTAAAAAGCCCTTGCGACTGATTCCTCCGGTGCCGCGCGGCTTCCGGAAAGGGCACTCGGCGGGCCTTTAGCCCGCCGAGTGCCCTAAGAAACCCTTCCCGGC
>JBEAYO010000117.1:0-8756 GCA_041159285.1 Bacteroidota bacterium
GCCGGGAAGAGATTTCCCGGGCTCACGGCGGCCGAAGGCCTGCCGTGAGCCCTTTCCGGGAGACAAGCGGCACCGGCTTAATGGATGGCCAGGACTTTTGAGACAGTCTCCCGCCCTTTCCGGAAGTCAAGCGGCACCAGTGGAACTAATCCCAAAAGCGCAGAGGGTCTTTAGAGACAGACTCAACTTCCCTTTGCGGGAGGCAGGCCGAAAGCGATGCAAGAAATTTCAAAAGCGCACGAGCTCTCATTTTGGCAATCTTTTCCGGGTGTAGGCGCGAAGGGGAAGAAAAAAGTTTGTCGACCCTGTTATAATGAAACAGAAAGTTCCTATATTTGCACCCGCAAAAACGGCGCGGTAGCTCAGCTGGTCAGAGCGTGTGATTCATAATCACAAGGTCGGCGGTTCAAGCCCGCCTCGCGCTACGAAATGAGCCGGTGGAATCCACCGGCTTTTTTTATTTGCCTGCGGTTTAAAAGAGGTATCATAAGGAGGTGATTTTTTCAGTTTGTTTACTCCGGCCTGAAGTTGCAGTGAACAGAACTTTGCTGTAACTGTTCAAATCTCGCCGTCAGCGCTTATCTTTGCCCTTTCTTTTTCAACACCCTCTAATCATGCAAAAAACAGAACCGGACATCACCGTCAGCACCGCGGAACAACTTGGATTGACTGCTTCGGAATTTGAGAAAATTCAATCAATCCTCGGAAGGGTTCCCAATTTCACAGAACTTAGCATTTATTCCGTGATGTGGTCAGAGCATTGCTCTTACAAGAACTCCATCAAGTGGTTGAAGACCCTTCCCAGGGAAGGTGCCAGGCTGTTGGTGGGAGCGGGTGAGGAAAATGCGGGACTCGTGGACATCGGGGATGGCCTTGCCTGTGCGTTCAAGATTGAGTCTCATAATCACCCTTCTGCTATAGAGCCCTACCAGGGAGCAGCGACCGGCGTTGGCGGCATTCACCGCGACATTTTCACCATGGGTGCGCGACCAATTGCGGCGCTCAACTCGCTTCGTTTCGGCAATCCCGACTCCAGCCACATGCGCCATCTGATAAGGGGCGTGGTCAAGGGCATCGGCGACTACGGCAACTGCTTCGGAGTTCCAACAGTGGCAGGCGAAGTTTATTTCAATGATTGTTACAATCAAAACATATTGGTAAATGCCATGTCCGTTGGCATCGTAAGGGCAGGGGAGACCATCTCCGCCGCAGCTCCCGGCCCTGGCAACCCGGTCTTCATCGTGGGATCCCGCACGGGCAAAGACGGCATACACGGCGCCACCTTTGCCTCTGCCGACCTGCATGAGGAAAGCCATGAGGATTTGCCGGCCGTGCAAGTGGGGGATCCCTTCCAGGAAAAACTCTTGCTGGAAGCCACCCTGGAAGCCATCAAGACCGGTGCCATCGCCGGGATGCAGGACATGGGCGCCGCCGGCATCACCTGTTCGACCTCGGAGATGAGTGCCAAGGCGGGAACGGGCATGCGGATTGATTTGGGCAAAGTGCCCACCCGCCAAACAAACATGCAGGCCTGGGAAATCCTGCTATCGGAAAGCCAGGAGCGGATGCTGATAGTCGCCAAAAAGGGACAGGAGCACCTGTTGCTCGAGGTATTCAAAAAGTGGGATCTGGAGTGCATGCAGATCGGCGAGGTAACTGACACCGGCATCCTGGAATACTATTTTGCAGGATCTAAAGTGGCGGAGGTGCCAGCGCAGTCACTGGTGCTGGGAGGAGGAGCGCCCGTGTACGACCGCGAATTCACCAAGCCAGCCTACATGGCAAAAGTCGCCCAGTTCAACCTGGGGCAGGTGCCAAAGCCGAAGGACCTGAAAGATGCTGCCCGCAAGCTTTTCTCTTCTCCGAACCTGGTGTCCAAGCGCTGGGTGTTTGAGCAATACGACAGCATGGTGAGGACCAACAACCTGAGTTCCAACGCCCCCTCCGATGCCGCCGTCATAAGAATCGAAGGCAGTTCAAAGTGCCTGGCGCTTACCGTGGACTGCAATTCATCCTACGTGTATGCCGACCCCTACACTGGCGGAATGATAGCCGTGGCAGAAGCAGCCCGCAACATCATTTGTTCAGGTGGAACACCCGTGGCAATCACTAATTGCCTCAATTTTGGCAATCCCTACAACCCGGAGGTATACTACCAGTTTGTTCATGCCATCAAGGGCATGGGAGAAGCTTGCCGGAGGTTTGACACCCCGGTCACAGGCGGAAACGTCAGTTTTTACAATCAATCGGTAATAGGAAACAAGGTGGAGCCGGTGTATCCGACACCGACAATCGGCATGCTTGGGATACTGGAGGACCGCCAGTTTCACACCACTCTGGATTTCAAGCGCCCTGGAGACAGCATCTACTTGCTGGGAAACTGCTACAATGACTTAGGCAGTTCCGAATACCTCCGGGTTGTACACGGCATCAAGGAATCACCTCCGCCGGTGTTTGACCTGAGTGATGAACTTGAGTTGCACAAGCTCGTAAAAAAACTGGTCCGTGGCCAGGTGCTGAATTCGGCCCATGATGTCTCGGACGGCGGGCTTTTCACCAATTTGATGGAGAGTGCCATTGCCAGCGGGCTGGGCTTCAATATCGAGACAGTGGATGTTTTCCGCAAGGACTGTTTCCTGTTTGGAGAGGCACAGGGCAGGGTTGTCGTAACGGTGCCAGAGGACAAAGAGGACAAGTTTCAAAACTTACTGGTCGGCCACAATGTTTCGTTCACTAAACTTGGCGAAGTTTTTGGGAGAGAGGTGGTCATAGATGGTGAAAATTTTGGAAGTGTAGCTGAATGGAAGACCATATACAGCGAAACGCTGGGGCTTAAAATGAGCCCGGAAGCATAATCGGCATTCTATTAATCACTAATCACAATCGAGATATGTACACTAAAAATCTATCGATTTCTGCAGTTATAATGTCGTTGCTGATTGCCGCAGCGGGTTGCAAGAACGCTGGCTCAGGAGGCAATCTTCAAATATCAGGAACAATCAGCAATGCAGCCAACATGCAGGTGTATCTGGACCAGGTGGGATTGGGTCCCAACAGTGCCAACCTGGTCAAAGCAAAGGCAGATGCCAATGGCAACGGAGAGTTTAACATGCAGTTGCAGGAGCCTCTCCAGGAAGGAATCTACCGGCTTCGGATTGGAGAGCAGCAAGTTGCCCTGGTCCTCGACGGCACGGAGGAGGAAATCAAGGTAAACGGCGACCTTGTCAGCCTGAACACGTTTCAGTATGAGTTGACAGGCTCTCCCTCCTCCCTGGGCTACCGCAATGTCATGCAGCGGCTCGTCAGTCGCAGCATGAACGTGGAAGATTTGCGCAGCTTCGTGGACACTGTTTCCAATCCGCTGACAGGGGTTTTTGTGAGCATGCAGGCCATTGGTATGAACACCAACTTGATGGACATCTACCAAAAGGCGGAGAAAAGGCTGGCAGAGAAGTCTCCTGGCAACAGCTACCTCGGTGAGTTCCAGTCATTCATTGCCCTGGTTCAGCGCAGCGCAGCTGCGCCGGCCGGAGGAGGCAACGGCTACCAATTCATTGAGACAGCTCAGCGTCAGGTGGCACCTGACATCAAGTTGCCGAGTCCATCGGGCAAAGAGTATGCCCTGTCAGATTTGAAGGGCAAGGTCGTTTTGCTGGACTTCTGGGCCAGTTGGTGCCGTCCCTGCAGGATGGAAAATCCCAATGTCGTCAAGATTTACAACAAGTACAAGGAGCAGGGCTTCACTGTATTCAGTGTATCGCTGGACGGCGTAGATTCCCGGCAGATGGCAGCGCTGCAAAATGATGCTGCGAAAATCCAGGAAGTCCTCAGCATGCAGAAGAAGTTGTGGAAAGATGCCATTGAAAAGGACGGTCTTATCTGGGAGTATCACGTCAGTGACCTGAAAAAATGGGAATGTGCCCCAGCCAATTTGTACGGGGTAAACAGCATTCCGCGCACCTTCATGATTGACAAGGAGGGTAAGATTGCAGCTGTCAACCTGCGGGGAGCCGAGCAGATTGAAGAAACCCTTCAGAAGCTGTTGTAATGCCAAGCTGATAGGGTTTTGTATAAAGTCGGGGGGCTGCCCTCCCCTTTTAAAAGGGCTCGGGGCTGCACCTCACGTCCTGATAAACCTTTCCCGGCCGCGGTTTGGCAAAGCCAAACACGGCCGGGAAAGGTTTTTTATGGCGCTCGGTGGGCCATTTGCTCACCGAGCGCCCCTTCCACAAGCCGTTCGGCACCGCCGGAACAGGCCGTAAAAAATTTTTTAAACAACGCCATCACCTATCGCGAATTTTTCCTGCATGAGAATATTGATCCTGGCAAAGAAGTTTCCATATCCGCTCAAGGAGGGAGAGCCAATTGCCATTTCCATTTTGTGCCGGGAACTAAAGCGGATTGGAGCCAGTCTCGACTTGTTGGTGCTAAACACCTCAAGGCATTACGTTGACCCCGGGAAACTTCCAGACGAATACAACTATTTCAATCGGATCTGGTCGGTACCATGCGACACCTCCATTACCGCTGCCGGAGCCTTGAAAAGCCTGGTCAAAGGAGAATCCTATATATTGAGTCGCTTCAAGAGCAGGAAATTCTCCGAAAAATTGGCTGAGGTGCTGCAGCAAAACAGCTACGACATCATCCAGCTGGAGACCCTCTTCATGGCTGTTTATCTTGACGACATCAGAACCCACTCGAAATCGCTGATCTGCATGCGTTCCCACAATGTGGAACATCTGATATGGGAGCGGTACGCGCAGACCTCAAAAAACCTGGCCAAGCGCTGGTACCTTGCCTATCAAGCCCGACTCTTGCGGAAATTCGAGACAGCCATGCTGCCTCAGTACGACCTGCTGCTCTCCATCTCATCCAATGATTTAAGGATTTTCAGCCAAATGGCCCCGGTGAAACAGGCGCTGACAGCTCCCGTGGGCATCGGCTTGACGCGGGGACTGTCAGGACCCACTTCCGCGGCAGAGGGCACCTTTAAGGCTGGATTCATTGGTGCCATGGACTGGAGGCCCAACCTGGATGGGGTGCTTTGGTTTCTGGACGAGGTCTGGCCGAAAATCCGGATGTCCTACAGCCAGGTAGAATTTCACATAGCGGGCAAGAGCACGCCGGCGACGCTCAGGGAACGCCAGGGAAACGGGGTCTTTGTGCACGGGGAAGTCGAAGATTCAGCGGATTTTATCAATCAAATTGCGGTTTTAGTTGTTCCATTATTTGCAGGAAGTGGAATTAAAATAAAGGTACTGGAGGGCATGTCTCTGGGAAAGGCGGTCATATCTACCGATATTGGTTTCGAAGGGGTAGGGGGGGAGCCAGGCAGGCATTATTTGAAAGCGGCAGATGCTGTGGAATTCAAGAAAGCATTGGAATTTTGCCTGATGCAACCATCCAGGGTGGTGGAAATAGGCAACAATGCACGCTCCCACACCCAGGAGAATTTCGATGCCAGCATCATTGCAAGGTCTGTCTTTGACTTCTTCAGGAAGGCCTTAGAGGAGAAACGGAAAGATGCATGACTAAACCCCGCTCGGGATTCGAGCCGGGCCATCATGTATCCAAGAAAACGAGGGATTGTTTTAGAGCATGTTAAAACTTCAACTAATGAGATGCATTTCCATTCTTTCTTTCTTTTTGACCTTCATTTTCTTTGCGGCTTGCAAAGACGCTGAAAAAAAAGAAGAGGAACGACTCAAGGACGAGATATTTGCGATTCACGACGAGGTCATGCCGGCAACTTCAGACATCATGCGGATAAGCAGAAAAATCAGGTCGGTTAAAAAGAAAAACCCAGACCTGACTGAAGCGGAAGTGGCGGAGCTTGAAAGTGCATTGGTGCAGCTGGAAACAGCGCATGACAAAATGATGGTGTGGATGAAGAACTTCAAGTCACCTGCCAAACTCAGATCTTCCCGGACGCATGAAGAAATCATGGATTACCTGCAAAAAGAAAAGAAAAATATAGAAGACGTCAGGGATGCCATGTTGCAGAGCATGAAAACTGGTCAGGCTGCACTTAAAAACTATTAGAAATAAAGAGATATGAAACTGCTGTTTTTACTTATGCCGCTGGCTGGCTCCCTATTGCTTTCCTGCAACTCCGCTCCGGTGGCGCTTCCCATTCTGGGTGAGCGGGAAGTAATCAATGGGGATACCGTGTTTCACAAGATCCAGGATTTTTCCTTCGTCAATCAGGACAGCCAGGTGATTACCAACGAGACATTCAAAGGGAAAATCTATGTGGCAGACTTCTTTTTCATTTCCTGTCCCACTATTTGCCCAAAGACCACGCGTCAAATGCTTCGCTTGTACGAACGGTTTAAAGGAGAAGACAGGGTGATGTTGCTCGCGCACACCGTAGATCCAAAGCGCGACGATGCCGCAGCGCTTTCGAGATATGCCGGCAACCTGGGAGTGTCCTCCTCCAAATGGCATTTCGTGACCGGGGATCAGGATTCCATTTACGAGATTGCAGACGATTACTTCAGCATTGCAATGGAAGATCAGGATGCACCCGGAGGCTTTGACCACAGCGGCAGGTTCATTCTGGTTGACCATGACCGCCATGTCCGTTCTTTTTGTGACGGGACTGATCCGGAGGACGTGGATCGCTTCATGCGCGACATAGAAAACCTTCTGAGTGAATTGGAGTAAGATTTTCAAGGATGGCGGCTATGCGGCCCTGATTGCCATCAGCCATAAACACAATCCAGCAATGTCGAAATACAAGGCGGCCATCTTCATCTTGATGGCATTTACCACTTCCTGCAAGCAGGAAACATACAAACAGGGAAAGATTTTATATCAAAATTTCTGCGCGAACTGCCACATGGAGGATGGAACAGGTCTGCCGGGAATCATACCGCCCCTGGCAGGTGCTGACTATGTCAGGGACAACCAGCGCCTTCTTCCCTGTTTGATTCGCCATGGCGTACAGAAGCCGCTCACTGTGAATGGGAAGGTGTACACCACGCCCATGGAGGGCGTTCCAAAGCTGACGGAGTTTGAAATCACGAACGTCATCAATTACATCAACACCTCCTGGGGAAATGACTACGGGATTGTCAAGCATCCCGACGTGAGGCTACTCCTGGAAGATTGCAAGTAAAAACTTTTTTTTTCGCCTCCTGTTTAGAGAGCAAAACAATCAAATGCACCAGCTCAAAACCATTCAGCATCTTCCTATCAGCCTTGAAGAGGCTTGGTCATTTTTCTCCTCACCAAAGAATTTGGCCGTCATAACACCCAAGGAACTCAACCTGGTACCAATTTCTGAACTTCCGGAGGAGATGTACCCCGGCATGTTTATACAGTACAGCGTAAGGCCTTTGCTGGGTATCCCGGTGACCTGGGTGACTGAAATCAGCCATGTTAGGCATCTGGAGTTCTTTGTGGACGAGCAGCGGCTGGGGCCCTACAAGATTTGGCATCACCAGCATCACTTCAAGGCAACAGCCGGGGGAGTCGAGATGACAGACATCGTTGATTACAGACTTCCCTTCGGTTTGCTCGGAATTGTAGCTGAAAAGATACTGGTAGGAAATGAAGTGAAGAAGATATTTGAATTCAGGAGAAAGCGGCTGGAAGAATTATTTGGAGTCATGAAAAGATAAAGACGCGGCTTTGGCAGGAGCACTTTCTGTTAACCAGGTCAGCCGAGTGCCCTGGTTAAAAGAAAGTGCTCCCATGCCGGGATTTTTTTTACGCGGATTCTAGTACCGAGATCCGCTGCCGTTTGATTTTACCAGCATTTTAGCCTCTTTTCGTTGCTGTTTCCGCATGTACTTCACTGTCTTATGCCGCTTGTTGGATTTTTTGCTTGATAAAGCGGAGTTTCGCGCGGGCTTGTTTTTGAAAGGCTCAAAACGGGGGTCGAAATCCAAACCGTACTTGTCGGTCAGGTTTACAGAGACCGTCAAGCCTGCAAAAAAGTACCAATCGTCATTTTGAGGATTGCCACGCGGCGTGTTGTAAGGGTTATTGCCAAATTCCCCGGTCACCTCTGGTGTGCGGTAAGAAAAAAGAGCAGCAGTCAGGTTTGTGCTTCGCAGGGCCATCACATCAGGATAGACATTGCTCACATCATCCAGGTAGTCGGTGAACAGCTTTCTAGCACCGAGTTCCAGTCCAAAGTTCATTTTTTCAGACAGGTTGAATTTCAATCCGATTCCCAAGGGTATATTCAGTCCGAATTTGTGGTAGAAATGCCCTTCAGTCCGCAGGGGCTGAAGGTCGTACCAGGCGCCCCGCATTTCAGCCTGGGGATTGAAATAAAATCCACCGATTCCTGCGAAAACATAGGGCATGGCTGTCTTGTCCTCCCGCACGTTGTAGTCAGAGAGGTTGAGTTCCCCGCAAACGGCGAATTCCAGGATATCTGAGCGGAAATTGAGGTTTCTTTCTCTGCTTTCAGCCAGTCTTGAGTAAACATCGCTTCCACTGATGCTGGCTTTTGTGAAAGCGGCTTTGAAAGACCAGTAGGGTGAGAGGTTGTAACGGCCGAAAACTCCTATGAGCGGTTTTATTCCATGTTGGGAGAGTTTGTGGTCGCTAAGTTCACCGATGTAGGCAGCTGCGCCAGTGGTAGCGCCTGCTTCAAAATACTGCGCGTTTAGGGCTGAGATTGGGAGGGTAGCACAAAGTGCAAGAATCAAAATAGCTTTTCTCATAATATACAAAGGTTTATTCAGCAATGATCCAGGTGATTTTCGCTTCAAAACCTATGCAAATTAGAAGCCAAAAAT
>JBEAYO010000118.1:0-8736 GCA_041159285.1 Bacteroidota bacterium
TTTTCAATATCCTCTGAGGTAGCGCCGTTTGACCAGAGGTAAGTGAAGGGGGAAAGGCCGCCTGAGACGCTGAGGTTGACGGCGCCGTTGCCCAGCCCGCAAATGCTGTTGATGGCAGTCAACTGAGGGTCCGGCTTGTTGGGCTGGTCACTCACCGTGAAAGTGGCCTCGGCCGTGCAGCTTCCTCCGCCGCTGACCGTTACCGTGTAGGAGCCTGGAAGCAGGTTGGAGATGGAGGAACCCGTGGCGCCGTTGGACCAATTGAAAGTGTAGCTCCCACCGCCCGGAGGCGTGGCGGGGCTGGCAGAAACAGAGACCTGTCCAGTGCCGTTGCTGTTGCAGGCGGTATTGGCGGTGGAGGTTCCTGAGATAGAAATCGTTGGGTTTTCATTGGGCAGGGAGATGGAGGCGGTGGTCGTGCAGCCATCTGCGCCAGTGACCGTCACTGAGTAACTGCCGGGCGACACATTGCTGAGGTCTTCCGTGGTGGTGCCATTGGACCAGTTGAAGGAGTATGGTTGTGCGCCACCCGTGACGGAGATGTTGACGCTGCCGTTGGCCAGGTCGCAATTTGAGGCTGTGGTAGTGGAAGAGATGCTGGGGTTATTGGAATTATTTCCGATGGTGTACTGGAACACTTTTGAACAACCGGTGGCATCCGTGAGTGTGAGAGAATAGCTGCCGGCCAGGACGTTGGAGATGTCCTGCGAGGTACTTCCGTTGGACCAGTTGTATTGGTAGGGAGCTGTCCCGCCCACTGGCGTCAGGTCGATGGCGCCGTTGCTCGCACCACAGGTGGAGTTGGTGACAGTGTTGGTGGGTTCCAGCTTTATCTCAGTGATTTGAACATTTCCAGAAACCGTTCCCGGGCAATTGCCATTGACAGAGCTGACACTTTGAAGAGCGATGCTTGCCGGTTGGTTGATGTTGAGGGTGTAGGGGTTCGTACTGGTTTGGATGGGGGGCTGAGGGGTTCCATTCAAGGTGTAAACAAACTGCCAGGGCGGCTGTCCCGTAAAGGTGACAGTGAGCGGCACGCTGGTGGTCTGTCCCGGGCAGATAGCCCCCGAGCCGGAAAGCGTGGCGGTGGGGACCGGTTGGACTGTGATGGTGGTGCAGGATGGGGTGGGGTTGGAAGAGCAGTAATTTGCTGTCGTGACGCAGAGTTGCGTGGTCCCGGCCGTATTTCCCCAGGCGATGCTGGCATTGTTGGCGGTGTTGGTGAGGGTTCCCAGCGGGGGATTCAATGTCCAGGTGTAGGAAGTAGCGCCCAGCGGGGGAGCCAGGTTGTAGGTACTGCTGGAGTTTTGGCAGACGGTGGTAGGGCCGTTGACAGGGCCCGGATTGGCAGGCGGGAACGGCACGGTGGAGCCGGATAGGACGTTCACCGTATAGTCGCAGACGTTTCCGGCGCAGCCATCCAAAACAATGGTGTAGATTTGTCCGACTACGAAGTTATTCGAATTCAGCACAAAGGGGTTGGTGGTGCAGGAGCACTGAATGTCCATAACCTGCCAGGGTGGGCCGCAGCCAGCGTAGATGGCGCCTTGCAAGCCGGGCGTATTCCCGTTGCAGTTGCTGGGCACTATTTGGATGGAGATGCTGGTCGTGCCTGCGAAGAAGGCGAACCACTCGTCATTGTTCAATATCCACTGTCCGCCACAGCCTGGGAAGGGTTGTGGACTGTTGTTGTTGTTGATGGTGGCGCAATAGCCGTTGAGGTTGTTGCAAAGGACAGGAGCCTGGGCGCAATTATTCCCCGGTTGAGGAAAGCCCGGCGGGGGGCATTGGGAATAGGATGTCAGATGGAGAGATACAAAGATCAGACAAGGAAATAGGTAGCTCAGCGTTTTCATAACTTTCTTTGAAATTTCACTTTTCAGCTTGGCTGGTATTCGACAGAAATTCAGGCAAAGCGACAATCTGCAATCAATTTGCTAATATAACCTATATTAAATGAGGTTTCAATAATTTTGTTTTAAAAAAAGCGGAATAAGTCTGCGATTTTCCAAAAAGATGAAAACAGTGCATTGCTTTGGAATAGAACAGGATTTTTTCTATTTTGGATAGTAGGTCTTAAAACTAATGCAAATATAAATGTTTAGCACCCCTCGCAGCTGCTGTTTGCCTCTCGGGGTTGTGTAAAAAGCCCATGCGACTTGCTCCGCCGGTGCCGACAAGTTGTCGGAAAGGGTTTTCAGGGCGCGGGGCGCAGCCCCGCGCCCTTTTCAAAGAAGGGCACTGTGCCAAGGCGACTTTTTACACAACCACGAAAGGCAAGCAGAATCGAATGAATTTTAATTGCTTTTGTCTGTAAAGCATAATCCAGCCGATGTTTTTATCGGATTCCGTTTTTTTTAGTGAAATTTGGCATCGCCTTACTTGAAACGCCTATGACTTTTGAGGTAACAATTCCCGTGCTCAACGAAGAAGAAACCCTGGAGAGGCAAGTGCTCACTTTGCGGGACTTCCTTCGGATTCATTTCCCCGACGCAGGGCAATGGAAAATCATCATCGCCGACAATGGCTCGACGGACCGCACCTTTGAAATCGCCTGTGAACTGAATGGGCGTTTCCAAGAGATTGTTCCGCTGAAAGTCCCCAGCAAAGGGGTGGGGCTGGCCCTGAAGCATTCCTGGGGCCAATCCAAGGCTGACATTGTCGGTTACATGGACCTTGACCTGGCCACTGACCTCAAGCATTTCCCGGAGGCATACGATGCCCTTGCCAGGCAGGGGTACGACCTGGTGTATGCTACCCGCCTTCATCCCCAGGCACAGGTCATCGGAAGAACACTCAAGCGCGAGATCACCTCGAGGGCCTTGAATTTCATCCTGAAAGTTTACCTGGGCGTCCGCTTTTCAGACGGCATGTGCGGTTTTAAATGGATGAAGCGATCAGTTTATACGGCGCTGAACCAGGGCGGGGCCGTCAGCGATGGCTGGTTTTTTTCGACGGAACTGCTGACGGTGGCGGAATGGCAGGGTATGAAAATGCTGGAGTTGCCGGTTAAATGGACGGATGATATCAGCAGCAGCCGAGTGCGCATTGTGAAACTGGCGCTCCAGTACCTGTCTGCCATGAAGGTGCTGAAGGCGAAGCGGCCCTAACTAAAAAAGAAACAGCCATCAGAAACATTGAAACATACGACTATCTGATAGTGGGCGGTGGCATATTCGGTTGCTACGCCGCGCTATATCTGAGTGGAAAAGGCCATCGCATCTGCCTGGTGGAATCAGAGGGCCGGCTCTTTACCAAGGCCAGCATCGTCAACCAGGCGCGCCTCCACAGCGGTTACCATTATCCCAGGAGCGTTGCCACGGCCCTCATGAGCGACGATAACAAAGCCCGCTTCACTGAGGAGCACCGCCCATTTATCAATTTTGAATTTGAAAAATACTATGCCATAGACCAATATGCCAGCTTCACCGACGCTGCCCAGTTCGAGAGATTCTGCCAGTTCATCGGCATTCGCTGCGAACGCGTGCATCGCCATCCCCTCTTCAATTTTGAGCGGATGGAAGCGCTCTATCTCACCACTGAATACTCCTTCGACCCCATGCTGATTGCCGGATACTACCAGCAAAAGGTCGAGGAAACCCCGGCAATAACCATTGCGCTATCCACCTTGGTCCATCAGGGGCAGCAGCAGGGGACGGAGTGGTCCGTCGAGCTGGAGAGCAGGCGGGATGGACAGCGCCGGACTTTGCATGCCGCTGCAGTCATCAATGCCACCTACAGCGGCAGCAATGCCGTCAACCGGTCCTTTGGCCTGCAGGAAATCCAGCTGATGCATGAAATCGCAGAAATTGCCTTTGTCACCTCTCCCCAGTTTAAAGACGTCGGCATCACTGTCATGGACGGCCAGTTCGGCTCCCTCATGCCTTACGGCAAAACCGGCATGCTGTCCCTTTCGTCCGTTGCCTACACCCACCACCAGGTGTCCTATGAGAACCTGCCACAATTCGACTGCCAGGCACGGCAACAAACCTGTAGGCCCGAAGCCCCCGCGATCTGCACGGAGTGTCCTGCCCGCCCGGCATCGGGCCACCACAAGATGATGACCTCCATGCGCCAGTATTTGTCCGACAGGGTTCAGCTGGACTATCTTTCCTCGTCCTTCACGGTGAAATCCAAGTTGAAAGCCAATTTTGTGGATGACGGCCGACCGACGGAAATCTTCTGCTTGCACCGGGATCCGGACTATTTCTGCATCTTTGCCGGCAAGATCAACTCGATTTATGAGATAGAGAAAGTAGTGTAAAAGACTTTGAAACAATTGCCGATTTTTGCCGATAGAAAACCTTAACCAAACACCAGTCATATGTCAATACAGGTATCATCTGAAATCGGGCGACTCCGCAGGGTGATCGTCCATCGCCCCGATGCCGGGATAGAACGCATTTCCCCCAAGCGGGCCAGCGAATTGCTCTTCGACGATATCGTTCACCTGCCCCAGATGCAGGAGGAGCACGACGTCTTCACCGGCATCCTGAAGGCCTTCCTCGGACAGGAAAATGTGCTGGAGACCCGGCAGCTTCTTTGCGAGGCCATCGCCAATGACCCGGCCACCAAGGAGTGGGTGATTCACGAAATCGCCGATTACGAGGAGCTTCCCAAATCCATCGAGAAGACCCTGCTGGAATTGCCGGATGACAAACTCGCCGATACCCTCATCACCGGCTATCTGGAGACAACCGATCACATTCTTTTCGACCCGATTCCCAACTTCATCTTCACCAGGGATATCGCCGTGACGGTCAACGACCACGTCGTGATCACCAAGCCCGGAAAGGAGGCGCGATTTCGAGAGAACTACCTCGCCCGCTTCATATTCTGGTCCCACCCGATCTTCGCCCACCTGAAGGAACAGGGAAGGCTCATCAACATGAACCACGTGGAGGAATTTCCACCGTCGAGAAAGGGAGAGGGCGTCTCGCTGGAAGGCGGTGACGTCATGATTCTGAACAAGGATTACCTGCTGATCGGAAGAAGCGAGCGCACCAGTGCCCACGCCATACAGATGCTTCGGGACCGCCTTTTTGAGCGGAAGGTCGTCAAGAATGTCGTTCAGATCAACATTCCCCAGGAGCGTTCCTACATGCACATCGACACTATTTTTACCCAGATCAGCAACAGCCACATCGTAGCCTTCAAGCCGATTGTGGTGGATGGGCTAAGCTCCAATGTCGAGGTACACAAATGCAACGGGACCAGCATTTTTTACCATTCCGTTCGCGATTTCATCATCAACGAGATCAACCCTAACATGCAGTTCATTCTTTCCGGAGGCGGGGAATCCCCCTACCAGGAGCGGGAACAATGGACGGACGGCTGCAACCTGGTGGCTGTGAAGCCCGGCGTGGCGCTGACTTATGACCGCAACCCATACACCGAGGCAGCTTTCAAAAAGGCAGGTTACAAGGTGGTGCATGCCAGGAAATTGTTGAAAGACATTCAGTCCGGCAAGGTGGACCCGGAGACCATTGAAAATACCATCATCAACCTGCCATCCAATGAGTTGTCGCGGGCCAGGGGTGGCTCACACTGCATGACCTGCCCGATTGAACGCGACTGATGGATCGGGCGCTTCATTCCTTTGGCAAGCCGGCAAAGATTCATACTTTTGGCCGGTGGCGGGGAGAAAACAGATCGGGTAAACAGATTTAAGATGCCAGTCCGCATCTACGGGTAGGTTCCATCCAGCCGTTCAAAGTATTGAAAAACAACGACTATGTACATGCACGAATGTCAGAAAAGGGTCAGGTACGGGGAGACCGACCAGATGGGATATCTTTATCACGGCCGTTTTGCAGATTTATATGAGATTGGAAGGGTGGAGATGCTGCGTTCCCTGGGCATGAGTTATCGCGATATGGAGCAGCACTACAAGGTGATGCTGCCAGTTGCCGCTTTGCAGATGCGTTTCATACGCCCGGCCACTTACGACGAGATGCTGACCATCAGGACGACCCTCCGCAGCCTTCCGGATAAATACATGAACCTCCACGCCGAGATTTTCAATGAGGTCGGTAAAATCGTCAACGACGGGATGGTAAGGCTGGTGTTTGTGGATATGAACACCAGAAAGACCATTCACGCCCCGGACTTCTTCCTCGATTTAGTCAAGCCCTATTTCCAGGAAAGTGAAACGATTTAAATGCCTTCAAAACAGAGGTCGCAGCGATGTGGCAAGCTTTTTTACCAGTTGAACACCCTGGCATCTCAGGCTTGCAGCGCGATGAAAAAGATAAATTGGGCGGCAATCAGCCAGGGAGCGACTGGATTGTGCCGGTCGCAGGCCAGGCGCTGGCACAAGAAGGAAAGCAGCAGCGACACCGCGAACCAGCCGATGTAATTCTGAAGTGGCGGAACACCGTCCTCCCAGCTCCACATTCCGTATTGAATCGCCACCGGTTCCAGGAACCAGTCCAGGGCAACCGGAATGGCCCCGCCGATCAAGGTCAGTCCCGCCACCGGGAATCCGGACGGCAGGAGCCATTTCGCCGTGATGTTTGCGGCATAGACCAACATGGCCCAGTTGATGCCGATGAGCAGCGGTGTGTCCAGCAACTTGAGGCCCAGTACCTCCCCGTAGGAATATGATCCGAAAATAACGCCTGTGGCCACACCTGCCACCTCGACGAAATAACCGGTGAGGAAAGCCAGTGCCAGGTACAGCCACAGGCCGGCATTCTTTTCCTCGTGATTCCAGATCAGCAGGCTGAAGCTGGTGAGCAACTGCAGGGGTGTCAGGGACAGGAAATCCGAATTCCCAAGGCCTTTTACCACTCCGATTCCCACCAGGTGGGTGACGACAAAGACAATGACGGTGAGTCTTGCCTTGCCCTGCTCTGCCCACGCTGCCGGTGCTTTTGTTGTTGGTTCTGTGTTGCTCATGCTTGAGAGATGTTTTCTGCCGTGATCTTTGCCGAGAGCAGACAAAGCGGGATGCCTCCGCCGGGGTGCACGCTGCCTCCCACGAAGTAGAGATCCTTGATGGCGGAGGAGAAATTCGGATGGCGAAGGAAGGCAGCCATCATGTTATTGGAGCTGTAGCCGTAGAGGGCGCCGAGGTGCGAGGAGGTCCGCTGCTGGATGGCGGCGGGGTCGAGCAAGTCCTCGCTGGCAATCAAGGCTGACAGGTCGCGGCCCAGGCGGCGGCTGAGTTTTTGAATGACGCTGTTGCGGATTTGCGGTATGAGGCTGTTCCAGTCCTGCCCCTGGTCGCAAGGGGTGTTGACCATCACGAACCAGTTCTCGCAGCCGGGAGGGGCATCTTCCGGGGTGTATTTGGAGGTGATGTTTACATACACGGTGGGATCCTCGCTGACTTTCCCTTCGCCGAGCAAGGAAAACTCCCGGCGGTAGTCGTTTGAAAAGAAGATGTTGTGGAGGTGCAGTTCCGGGAATTCAGCCTTGATGCCCCAGTAAAAAATCAATGCCGAGGTGCTTTTGGGTTGTCGGAGGACGCGCTCCGGCCGGGGCTGCTCAGGCATCAGGCGGTGATAGGTGAAAAAGACATCCATGTTGCTGACGATGCGGTCGAAGTGCCAGGTTTGGCTGTTGGCCTGGAGCCCGGTGGCACGGCCTGCGGAGACCAGGATTTTTGTAACAGGGGAGTTAAAGTGGAAGGTCGCTCCTTTGCGCAGAGCCAGTTCGTAGAGTGCGTTGGTGATTTGTTGCATGCCGCCCCTGGGGTAAAAGGTGCCGATGCCGTGTTCGAAGTGCGGGATGATGGTCAGCATTCCCGGGGCCTTGTAGGGGTCGGAACCATTGTAGGTGGCATAGCGGTCGAACAACTGGACGATTTTTTCCTGGCGAAACCAGTTTTGGTTGACATCGTGCATGGAGGAGAAGATGTCGAAAAACGGCAGTCGGAGCGCTGCTTTCAGGACATCCGGGCTGAGCCAGGTGGAAGCCTTGTGCAGTGATTTTTCCAGGAAAATTCGTCCTGCCAGGCGGTATTTTCGTTCGCTTTTTTTGAGGTAGGACAATAGTCTTTCAGCAGGAATCCCGAGCACCTGCTGCACCTCCTTTGCAAAGGCAACTTCCGAGGTATATGCTTTCAGGAAAGTGCCGTCGTCCCAGAAATAGTGACAGGCTGTGTCGAGTGTTTCGTAGTAGAAATGATCCCGGGCTTGTTCGCCGGCCGCCTGGAAAAGTTCCTCCACGTAGGCCGGCATGGTGAAGAGTGAGGGGCCGGCATCGAAACGGAAACCATTGTTTTCGAAGGAGGTAAGTTTTCCGCCCGGGTAGGAATTGGTCTCGAAAACGTGGACTTCTTGTCCTTTGGAGGCGAGGCGCACGGCAGTGGCGATTCCCGCTATGCCAGCTCCGATGATGCCGGTTTTTGTCATTGAAAGCAATTTTAGCTCGCCCTGGGGGGCAATTTGGTGTCTTTTTGTCCTGGATGAAACAAAATCAAACACTATTTGCTGGCTTTGGTTCGCGCTGGGGCTGCAAATGCCGGGGTGCTATTCAATTTTTTTGAGTGAGAGGGCAGGTCTGACCGGAGAAACAAATGAAGGGCGCTCGGAGTGCAGCCCCGCGCGCCTACTACAGGAAGGGATGTGCCAATGAGACGTTTAAGCCAGCCCTTAATTTTAAAAGGAGATTCTTTTGAAAACAAGGCATCTCCCTAAAAAACTCAAATTGCATTGAAACCGGTCAATTACCCGGCGACAAAGCCTGGATGTGAAAGGGACAATTAGAGGCCAGAACAGGTGCGTCCTG
>JBEAYO010000119.1:0-8669 GCA_041159285.1 Bacteroidota bacterium
GGTCTTTTGAGACAGCTTCCTTTCCTGGAGGCAATCAGCACCGGTGGAACGAATGTTAAAAGCGCGCTGCATCTTTTGAAACAGCCTCCGCCTGAAGTGGAATTCAGCCGTTCGGCAGACTTAATCTCGCAGATAGTCATTTCTTTGCACTCATTTCGAGTGACAAATGGCACAGGCAATACATCCAAAAGCACCACTCGCCATTGTAAGACAGACTGCCTCCTCACCGGGTATAAGCAGCCCCGCGGCACCTAATCGACAGCATTTTTTTCTTTTTATGAAGAATAATTTCAGAAAAAACATAATTTGGCAGGGAATATGATAAAATATTGCTATTATCTTTAATACGTAGGCATCAAAACTCTTCTTACTGATAGCCGATATTCATGTTCGATGCTGCAGGTTCAATCAGTTATTTGTCCTGATAAATTTCACCGCGAATTCTTTGCAAGTGTCTATTTTAAGTTAGACAAAATTTTAAATACGCTCTGAATCCGCTGGAGAGACTGGGCACATATTCCCCAAATCAAATCCTTTTGATTACTAAATTATAAAGGCAGTCAAGCTAGCATTTGCAAGCTGTGGCAAGCGGGTGATCGGCCTTCCCATAACATCATTTTCTAAAATTGCAAAATTTCTGCATCATGAGACTCTCCAATTCCTTATTCTGTCTTCTATTGCTTTTCTCCCATTTAAACTTCCTCTCAGCCCAAAATTCACCGCGAATCAGCGTTCAGGGCATATTGAAAGATGCGGAGGGAGCTGCCATCCCCAACGGGACGCAGTCCATCACCTTCAAGCTCTTCCCTTCGGCCACAGGAGGCACAGCCGTCTGGGAGGAAGAGGCCAATGTGTCGGTCAAAGGTGGATTGTACAGCCACATGCTTGGCAGCAACAGCCCGCTGAACGCAGGCATCTTCAGCCAGCCGATGTTCGTCGGCGTCATCATCGACGGCTTCGAACTGCTGCCCCGCTCGGAACTCTCCTATGCACCGTACACACTCTACGTCGAGCGGGCAGGAAACGGGTGCCCGCCGGGCTCCATCATGCCCTTCGCTGGCGCCAACCCCCCGGCAGGCTGGCTGTTGTGCAACGGCCAGGCGCTCTCTTCCGCACAATACCCTGAACTTTTCAGTGTGCTGAGCACCCAATGGGGCAACGGCAGCAGCGGCAGCGGCGCCGGCGCTGGCACCAACTTCAACGTGCCCGACCTGCGCGGGGAGTTTCTCCGCGGCCTGGACAACGGCCGTGGCCTGGATCCCGGCAGAACACTGGGCAACGTCCAGAGCGGAGCCACGAAACTGCCGGCCACCCCATTCACAGGCACCACCAACAACACAGGCGGCCACACACATCAGCTTAAACGTAAGGGGACTGCAGATTCTTCCCATACCCACGGCGACACCCCTACCGACTACGTCGCAGCCGTGCCTTCCGATAACTACAATGTCTCTGATGTCGTTATGGGCTCGGCTGGTTCACACGCCCACACCGTCGACATCGGCGGGGGCGGCGATTCGGAAACCAGGCCCAGGAACGTCAGCGTGAATTACATCATCAAATACTGAGATGGTGCCCTGGGTCAGGACCTGTGCCTGGTTTCTTCTTTCCTGGCAAAGCGGGACGATAGCCGCTCCCTGCCTTTTTTTGGCGTATTAAAAAAATAGATATGAAAATAAATATACTGCTGCTGCTGTTGCTGCTATCCAGCCTGCTGCATGCCCAGGTGGAACAGGAATGCAACCCCACCGAGGGGCTTCCCGTCGTGTACAGCTCCCTGAATGTCAACTACGGAAGTGTTGCCAATGCCTTCAGCCTGAACCACAAAGCCGTCCTCACCTATGGACAGCCGCTGGTGGGCGGTAGCGTTTCCCAAAACGCCATCCTGCAAAATGGCTTCTGGAGCCAGCAGCTGCTGCCGCCCCAGTCGCCCGTACTTCATGCCTCGCAGGGTGATTTCCCAGACCGCGTGCTGTTGTCATGGACCATGGACCCGCTCAGTTCACAGCCGACCAACGGCTTTGTCATCAAGCGCAACGGCGCCTATCTGGCGACGGCCAGCACCAACTCCCGCCAGTTTATTGATTTCAATGTGTTATCTGGTGAATTTTATCAGTACAGCGTACAGGGGGTCAACGAATTCGGGGAAGGTGAGGCTGGCGTCAAGGTCGGCTTCGTCAATCCCAATGGCCTGGTCGTCGGCCAGGTCACCACCTTTTCCGGCAATCCGGTGGAGGGGGCCCTGGTGACGCTGACGCCCACCGTGGGCAAGTCCCTGGCCTTTGACGGCGATGGCGACTACCTCTGTATCTCCCACAGCGACTCCCTGCCGACTGACCGGCTGACCAGCTCCGCCTGGGTGAAAATTGACAATGGCTACAACCGCGACGGCATCCTCGACCTGGGCAGCGACCTGGCGAGGAACTGGTGGATCCTCACCACGCCTTCCTCCCAGGGAAAGGGCGTAGTGGTGGGCGTGGGCGACGGCAGCCCCCATGAGATTACCTACGAATTTGCCGACGACCCGGATGGCTGGCACCACGTGGCGCTCTCCTACGGTGGCGGTGTGCTGCTGCTCTACATCGATGGCGAATTGGTGGAGAGCATGAATGCCACCATGACCCGACAACCCGCCCTGTTCAACATCGGCAGCCGCCGGGATAAAACCGGCTTTATGCACGGGAAACTGGACGATGCCCGCATATACCGGCGCTTGCTGACCCAATCGGAGCTCATCCTGACCAAAGACGTCACGGTCTCGCGAAACACCCCCGGACTTTCGGCCTACTGGAAGTTCGATGAAGGCCTCGGCTCCCGCGTCTTTGATCTCTCCCCGTATGCCATGCATGCCGAGCTTTTCGGAGCCAGCTTCAGCGACGACAACAGCGGCGTCAAAAACGCCGGCATCAGCAATGCGGACGGCTACTACGCCGTAGAAGGGGTCAATTATCAAACCAGCCAGCTCTTCACCGCCAGGCCCTCCAAAATATTTTACAAGAACTACAGCCTCGAATTCAGCAAGGTTCTCCAGTCCTATGTCAACCTGACCGACTTCGACCTTGCAGACTCGGCAGCCATTTCTTTGACCCTGAAGGCCTTTGATTTCGGCAGCAACCAGGCCATCCTGAGCAAGGCGGATGCGGCGGGCAACAACAAGCTCGTCCTGTGCCTGAACAACGAGAACCTGGACCTGGTCGTCGAAGGGGTATCCCACACCTTCGGCACCCTCGACATGCAGTTCCAGCAACTGGCTGTCAACCTGGAACAACAAGGCAGCAACCTCACCGCCAGTGTTTATAAAAACGGCAGTCTCCTCGGCACGCATACCTTTAGCGGCGTGGCAAGCGACTGGACCGGCCTTCCCTGGATGGTAGGCGCCCGGGCCAACGGCCCCGCTACTCATACGGACTACTTCACCGGACTTGTTGACGAGGTCGCTTTCTTCGACAACCTGCTCAGCCTGGACGAAATCCAGGCCGATGTCAATACCGGCGCCGACCCGAGCCGACTGAGCCTGCGCTCCCGCTTCGCCTTCAACGAGGGCATGGGAACGGTGGTCAGGGACGACGGCCCCGCCTTTTCCGGCGAGGGCGCCATCCAGCAGGCATCCTGGTCCATCATTGCCAGGATCAACGATGAAATACCGCATGACTTTACCCCGAAAACCCGCCTGGTCACCCTTAACCAGAATATGCCCGGCGCAGACGGGGTGGACTTCACCGACATGAGCACCATTCCGATATCCGGCTACGTGCGCTTTGAAGGAACCACCTGTTTTCAAAAACAAGTGGAAATCCTGGTCAACGGGCTGTCTTATGTTCCCGCTGTGTTAACGGACGAAAACGGATATTTTGACCTGGACGTGGAGCCGGGCAAGACCTACGTCCTCACGCCTAAATTCGAACAGCATGACTTCAGTCCCGCCTCCTGGACCCTGCCGGCCGTCTCTACCCCGGTGGCGGGTATCCTGTTCCGCAACCAGACCAAGCGCAGCGTCCAGGGTCAGCTAGCCGGCGGCTACTGCCGCAAATCGGTCATCCCGGATAGCAGCATTGTGAGGGTCAAGGTAGCTACCCTCAACGGCTGTTACGAGCAAGTGCTGCAACTGACCAACCCCGACGGGAAGTTCACCTTCGCCGGCGTTCCGCCGGATTCCGTCACTGTGGCAGTCATCGAGCACTCCAATCCCGTGCTGTACAATTACTTCCAGCTCAAGGGCGGCGTCACGCTGGATCTTCGGTCCCAGAACGACACCACCGATTTCATCTATTTCGCCCCGCCCAAGGTCCAGCTGTCTCCCCTGCCTGTTAATATCTGCGACGACCCCATGCTGGACATGCTGCAGACGGCGAAGGTCACCATCAAGGTCTATGAGGATTACGACGGTGGTCGCTGTTTCGTGGACACGGCCCTGCTCACGATCAACAATGACATTGCCGGGCTCGACCAGTTCGACACGCTGATGACGCAGGGTACCCTGGTACACAACTTCAAGGCTGACGCGCCGAACATCGTGCCACCCCACCTCAAGACCCTGCAGGTGACGGCCGAGGCGCACGACGAGCAAGACACGGAGGTGCTCTCTGCCGTGGTGCTGGGCCGGCGGCCGCGGCAGACTTCCTTCACCTCCACGGCACCGGAACTGCCTACGCTGATACTGCGAGACCCCCCGGGCGACGGCAGCTTCGCCTTTATGGAATCAGACGAGACGACCTGCACGAGCATGTCCATCGAGATCTCGGATGTCCAGGATAATACCAATAACTTTACAACTCACCTTGGCCCCGACATCGAGACCGAGGCTGGCACGCCCTTCTTCGCCACCTCGCTGCAGGTGGACGCAACGGCTGACCTGGGCTGGACCTGGGGCGGCAGCACAACGTCCTACACCTCCAGTTCCATGGAGACCTGTCTGACCACCACCAAAACCATATCGACGAGCACCGACCAATACGTCGTAGGCAGCGACATGGGTGGGGACGTGTACATGGGCGGCGCGATGAACTTCATCTTCGGCATCACCGACGAGTTAATCTTCGACACGGCCAACTGCGCGTACTTGTTGGATAAGGGCTTGTATGTGTTCCCGGAAGGGTTTGCCACCACATTTATCTACTCCGAGCGGCAGATCATCGAAAACATCATCCCCGACCTGGTGCTGATTGGCGATACCGCCAGTGCGCAAAGGTGGCAGGGCATAATTGACTACAACCAGCAACTGAAGGATGAAGCAGTTTTTTCAAAAAACATGTCCTTCGATGCCGGGGTGGTCTATGAGGAATCCGAATCCACTGAGGTGACCAAATCGGTGACCAATTCATGGACCCAATCTGTCTCGAGTTCGTTTGCCGGACAATTCGGGGTGACTGTGAACGGCCTCGGGATTGAAGGAGGCTTTGAGGTGAGCATGACCACGGACTCCACCAGTTCAACCACCTCCACTTCTTCCACTACCAGGACTGTAGGCTATACCCTGGCTGATGATGACATCGGCGACTACTTCACCATCAACGTGAAGAAGGACAAGGTTTACGGCACGCCGGTGTTCGAACTGGTGAGTGGGCAGACCCAGTGCCCGCACGAGCCCAACACCCAGCCCCGTGAGGGTGTCGATATGGCTGCTGACAAGCAGGTGGCGGTCAATGTGCCCATGAACGATGTGGCTGTTTTCAAGCTGACACTGGGCAACACCAGTCAGTCAGAGGAGCCCAAATCCTATACCTTGCAGGCCGTGCAGGAGAGCAATCCGGACGGCGCCTCCATCCTGTTCAATGGGGAACCTTCCCTTGGCGTGGGCGTTCCCTACGGGGAGAGCGTGGTGGTTACCATGACCGTGGCCCGCGGGCCGCTGGCTTTTGAATACCAAGACCTGATGGTCGGCTTTTCCTCCGATTGTGAGTCGGAGCGCGCCGATGCCCTTGGCATTGACGTGCCGGCGGGCTTCAACAAGGAGCTGTCGTTCGACGTGTACTTTCTGGAGCCTTGCAGCCCGGTCAACGTGTCCTTCCCGATGGAGGGCTGGGTAGTGACGCCAGCCAACGGCAATATCCTGAACATCTCCCTGGCGGAATACGACAAAGCCGACCCCGACCTGGAGCTGATCCGCGTGCAGTACCGCCGCACGGTGGGCGACGGCGCCTGGATCAACATCGCTGAGATAGCGGCTGCCAACCTGGGCAGCGTGTTCACCATCGTTCCCTGGAACACCCAAGGGCTGCAGGACGGCTCTTATGACATCCGCGCCATCACGCAGTGCTACAGCGGCGCCCTGAACCCTGGTATCTCCTACATCATCAAAGGCCGCATCGAGCGAACCCCGCCGGAGATCTTCGGCACGCCGGAGCCTGCCGACGGGGTGCTGTCCACAGGCGACGAGATCAGCATCACCTTCACAGAGCCCATCCGCTGCGACTTGCTGATACAGGCGGATTTCTTTGACAACAACAACGTGGGCCTTTACAACGCGAGTACCGGTGACTTGGTGGATGCCGTGGTCACTTGCAATGAGAATAAGATCGTCATCCTGCCCACTGTTCCCAACAATCTCATCGAGAATGAATTCCTGCGGGTGATGGTGGACTCGGTACAGGACATGGTAGGGAACAAGTTCGGACAGGTGCAATGGGATTTCTTCGTGGACCGGAACACCCTGCGCTGGTTGGGTGGCAGCATCTCCTCGGCGATATACGAGGGAGAAGCCCTCACTGTCTCGCGCGAGATCCAGAACGTGGGCGGCAGCGCCATGGCCTACACCATCACGGGCGTGCCCGACTGGGTGGACGTCTTCCCCAAGGAGGGCAGCCTGGCACCGGGGGCTTCCCAGGTGGTCACCTTTTTGTTCAAGGCAGAGCTGCCCCGCGGTGAATACCTGGACACCATCCTGATGGAGGGTGCCTTTGGAAATGAGCCGATGATCATCCACTTGCGCAAGCTGTGCAAGGGACCAGTCTGGGACCTGAACTCCGGCTCCTACAGCTTTTCGATGAACTTCACATTGCAGCTGGATATTGAGGGCACCCTGTCCACGGATGAAATGGACCGGGTGGGCGCCTTCGTCAACGGGCAGCTGCGCGGCTGGGCCCACTTGCAATACGAGGAGGACATCGATAAATACGTGGCCTTCCTGACGGTTTACAGCAATGCTGTCAGCGGCGAGACCATAGACTTCCAGATCTGGGACGCGGACGAGTGCCTGCTGTACGGCGATGTGGTGGAGAGTTTCGCCTTCGCGTTGGATGCCTTGGTGGGCTCTCCGCTGGCACCCCAGGTGCTGCACACGAACAACCTGCTGCTGCGCCGGGTCCCGCTATCCGCGGGCTGGAACTGGATCTCCTTCAACCTCGACGCCCCGAACAAGGCTACGGGCAATGTGCTGAGCAGCCTGAACCATCCGCAGTCGAGCCTGATCAAAAGCCAGACGCAATTCAGCCAGTACTCCGTACCGCTGTCGCAATGGCTGGGAAGCCTGACGCAGCTGGGCTATAGGAGCATGTATCAGTATCAGGCCTCGCTGAACGACACCATCGATCTGGTGGGCAAGCGGATCATACCGGACACAGTGAACATCCCGATCAATGCAGGCTGGAACTGGATCAGCTACCTGCCGAACGAAGCTTTGCAGCCTGACGAGGCGCTGGCCACGCTGGTGCCGTTGAACAACGACGTGGTCAAGGGTCGCACTTCCTTCGCACAGTACGTGGCCGGCATCGGTTGGGTGGGCAATCTGGATTTCATGTCGCCGCCGAACGGCTACATGCTGAAGATCAGCAACCCCGGCGTGCTGGTGTACCCGCCGGATGCGATGCCGGGAGCGCCCGGCAACGGCTTCGAGGAGTTGCAGCAGCAGGAGTTGAGCGACCGCTCGCTGAGCATCTGGAACGTGGACCCCTTCCAGTTCGAGCACAGCATGAACGTGGTGGCCGTGGTCGGTGCGGGTGAGAACCTCCTGGACGACGGGGACGTGGTGGGTGCCTTCGTGGGCAACCAGGTGCGCGGCGGCAGCGAGGCCCTCTGGGTGGAGCAGCTGCAGTCCTGGCTGGTCTTTCTGACGGTGTATGCCAATGAAAACGGGGAGGAGTTGTCCTTTAAATTTTACGACGCCTCCGCGGAGGACATCCACCGCCTGAACGAGCGCTTCGACTTCTCCATCAATGATGTGGAGGGCTCGGTGGAGCAGCCGCTGGTGCTGACGCTGGAGGGCGCCACGGATGCGACGGAGGCCGTGTCCGTGGGCTGGTTCGAGGTGTATCCGAACCCGGCACGGGAGGCGGTGTTCGTCGCTTTCGGCCTGAAAGTGCAGGAGGCTGTGGTTGTGCGCGTCACGGACGGCATGGGCCGCCTGGTCAGGGAGTTCGATGTGGACAGCACCGAGGGTTTGAACATGGTTCGCTGGGACACGGAAGGCATCACCACCGGCCAGTACCTGGTATCGCTCTACTCCGGCAGCGGGGTCAAGAGCAGGCGGGTGACGGTGATAAGGTAACATGACTGAAAGGGAGGTGCTTCCTGAGCGAAGGAGGGCATAACTATTTAGCACCCCTTGCAAGTGCTCTGTTTGCCTTGAGGCTGTCTCAAAAGACCGGGGTTGTGTAAAAAGTCCCCTGGGCGCAGTGCCCCTCTTTGAAAAGGGCGCGGGGCGCAGCCCCGCGCCTTAAAAACCCCTTCCCCGC
>JBEAYO010000120.1:0-8634 GCA_041159285.1 Bacteroidota bacterium
ATTCAAGGCGGGAAGCAGCTGCGGCGCGACCAGCTTTTGCTTTGAGGGGATTCAAAAAAAAATCCGCGATGCAGGGATTTACCCCGCACCGCGGATTTTTTTTCAAAACAAACCTGGTATTAGTGGGCTATCACCAGGCGCTCAGTGTAAACCTGGTTGCCTACGTTGATTTTCACCATGTAAACGCCATTGACATAGTTGCCCAGTTCAAACTGGTGCTGGATGGCGCTGGCATTGTTGAATTCAACGCGCTCCATCACCTGGCCCAACGCATTGACGAGTGTCAGCTCTGCATCTACTACTTCCTTGAAGCGAGCATTCATCATCGCAACAGTGGCAGCAGGATTCGGCGTCAGCGAGAAAGCAGCAAGCTGCTCCATGTCCTCCACGCTCACGATGGTTCCGACCGTCACGTCCACAGTCTGCGTGCAACCAATCTTGTCGGAAACGGTCAGCGTATAATCGCCGGCAGCCAGGCCGGTGATGTTTCCACCCGTAGAACCGTTGCTCAAAGAGAAGGTGTAGCCGCCGAAGCCGAAGGTCGGAACAGCCACGGATGCCTGAATGGCACCGTCGGCATTGCCTTGGGTAGCATTTGTCACCTGTACGGATACGTTGAAGTCAGCCGGGCAAACCACGTCGATTTCAGAGGATTCAGCGTTGAGGATTTCACCTGTGCTGTTGTCGAGCACCATCACCACGGCATGCATGTTGAAGGGGTTCCAGCCCGTGTTGAAGTTGTTGACCGTGTAGGTCTTGGAGGCAACGTCGCCGGCGACAACACTCGCAGGAATGCTGCCAGCCTCGCCAGCATAGCCGTTCACCAGCAGGCGGCCGACATGGTTGTAAACCAAGCCGGCTGCAGGAGCCGGATTGGGCAGCGACTGCCAGTTATAGCCCCAGCCCGCCAGCGGATCCGACTGGCCACTGTAATAGTTGGCCTGGTTCCAGGCAGCACCGGTACCCTTCACTTCGTCTTCCGTCAGCACCACCGCCAGGCGGTAGTCCAGGCCCTCCAGTTCTGTGACGAACTCGGCAGCGGCGTCAATTGTCAGCTTCTTGGTGGCCACATCGATGCTCGCCTCGATGGAAGGAGCAACGGGTGCTACACGAGCCTGGAAGGTCGGGAGCTCAGTTTCGAAATCGCTGGGGTCCAGCTCGATGGCCCGGTCGTAGTAGGCGTTGGGGAAAGCGGAGAAGTTGGCGCCATCGTCATAGGCAGTCACCGTCATGGGGTCGCCGTTGTGAACGGCGATGCCGATGAACTGATCCGGGTAAGTGCCGGTCATGTATTCCATGAAGTCAGTACCGCGGGGGCACCAGCCGCACCAGGTACCGGTTCCTTCCTCGCCCACTGATTTCTTGGCGGGGATGTAAGTGACGCCGGAGAGCACACCCATCACCTGATTGTTGGCCGGGTCGCCGTCGGCACCGCCGTTCGGGTTGTCCGCCCAGGCAGCGATGTTGAAGCTCTTGGCCTGCGGCAGGTTGAAGGTCACGCTGTGGGTGACTTCCTGGGACTCGCCATAGGCCAGGTTGAGGCCCGTGATGGTTTCAGTATAAGTGCTGATGCCGTCGCTCCAGTGGAAATCGAAGGAGTTCAGCGGCTCGCCACCCTGGTTTTTCACCGTGGCGTTGATGGCGACGTTGCTGCCGAGGGGGTGGAAGCGGGTGGAATTGAAATCCGTCATTGCCACATCCTTGTCCTGGATGCTGGCAACCACGATGTTGTCCACCAGCAGAAGGTACATGTCGTTGGAGTTGTTGCGGAAGGCAATGTGGATGGTCTGACCCACATAGTCAGCCAGGGAGGCCCCGCGCTGCTGCCAGGTGGTCTGCTCTGCCGGCAAGGAGAAGATGATGTCCGTGAATTCAGGCAGGGTGTTGCCACCTGTGGAGACGCGCACCTGGTAGCCGTCGGGGTAGCTGGCATCCTGTGCCTTTGCTTCCCAGGTCAGGATCGTGTTGGGATCCGTGATGGTGATGGCCGGCGTGATCATCCAGTCGTCAGCTGCGCCGGGAGGCGTGTACCAGGAGTTGCTGATAGCCACCTTGGTGCCATTGCCGAAGCCGGGCGTGGCAACCGTCCAGGCGGCAGCATAAGCGGCAACCTGGGTAGCAGGTGTCTTGCCATCATTGTCAACAATGGTCATGGGGGCCATGCCATTCTCGAAGTCCTGCTGAAAAACAACCTGGGCCTTCAACGTGAAGGTTGCCAGAAAAATAAATAATAATGTAAAAAGGTTCTTCATGTAATTATTGATTTAGATGATGGAATAAAATCTGATTCAAATTGATTGTTTCGATTATCTGCAAACATTTGTATCTGACTGAATGCACCTGCACTTGCCCGGTCTTTTTTCCAGGAAAAGGCACTCCGGCTTTTCTCAGAAGACCCGGCAATGGGTTCTGCCGGTCTTCGGCTGGCACAGCCATTGTATTGCTCGGCCCTGGGCTAAGGGGTATGCTGCGGGCATGCGCCCCGCGCATCCTCGCGAAAGGGAGCCTCGTAAGAGGGTCTTTTCAGACAGCCTCGAGGGAATTCAAGTTGCACAGGATTCCACCCGGCGTACCTCAAACAAGAGGGCATTTCTCCAAAGGGGCATTGTTTTCTGCCTCGCTTTCAAAAGCCGGAAGGCAACTTATATCGGGTTTGAGGGAATAAAGCGCTTGCGGAAGGCTGCCCGTCCTGGCATGGCGCACTGTTTTCAACGCAAATCCGGACAAAGGTAATGAATTACAATGTTATTTTCCATTACCCCGATTTGCCGAGATTTCCTCTTTTTCCGACTTGGCAAGTAAGGCGTCAAAAAATATTCACTCGCCCTGGCCCAAGCCAGCACCAACAGATTTGCCCCGGCCGCCACAAATCCATCACCACCTGCCCCAAACCATTGACCATTATAATTGTTAAAAAACTGACTCGTGATCCACGGAGCAGCAAATGAGGAAACACCGCCAGAAAAAACGCGCTCCCGCCCGACCAGCAAAACAACACTAAGACCAACCCTTGAAAATCAGCAACATCACATCATCCGGTAAAACAGCAACCACTATGCGCATATCCGTCTTCCGAACAGCCCACTTCAACGCAGCCCACCGCCTGCACAACCCCGCCTGGTCCGATGAAAGGAACCGCGAAATCTTCGGCCTCTGCAACAACCCGCACTACCACGGCCACAACTATGAACTGGAAATAAAGGTCACCGGAGAGGTGGACCCCGACACCGGCTACCTCATAGACCTCAAAATTCTGAAGGACCTCATCAAGGAGCAAATCGAAGACCGCTTCGACCATAAAAACCTCAACCTCGACACGGAGGAGTTCAAAGACCTCAACCCAACGGCCGAGTACATCTGCTACGTCATCTGGCAAATATTGCGCAGCCACCTCGATCCACGCTTCGACCTGGCAGTGCGGCTCTATGAGACGCCCCGGAATTATGTGGAATATCCGGCCTGAAACTCCCTCAGGCCAGCTCCTTCAAATCCTTTATGAATCCGTTGATGCCCCCGGCCTTCAGCTTCTTCTGCAAGCCCTCCGCACTTTTCTTGTCGGGGAAAGCACCTGCCAGCAGCTTGTAAACCGTCTTGCCATTCAACTCCTGGATGCTCACCACCACCGTGGCCTCGAACTGGCGCTGCAGTTTCTCGGCCTGGATCAGGACATTGCCGTAATCGGCAAACACGCCCGTCTGGACGCCGAATCCCCTGGGCTCCAGTTTCTCCACCTCGAAGCGGAACAGCCCCTGCCCGCTGGTGATGGAGGAAGCCAGATTGGAGGACGGAGCGACAGCCTCTTTTCGGCGCAGGGCAGCCGCCACGGCCTTGTCGGCATTGACGCGGCCGTAGCCGTACTTGCGGGAATGGCCGTTGGTGTACTCGGACGGGTCGCCGATCTTGTCGGCCGTCTGGATGAGGATTTCCTTGACTTCCTTCGCCGTGAGGTCCGGGTTGGCGGACAGCATCAGGGCGCAGACTCCTGCTACAATGGGCGTGGCGCCGCTGGTTCCGCCGAAGTGCTTGTAGGGGCCCGGGCGGTCGGTGCCGTCAGCCCAGTACCGCCAGGCACCTTGCCCGCGCTCGTCGGTGCCGGGATCCCACCAGGCCCTGGCCGCCAGCAGGGGCCAGTCGCCGTTGGAGGGCGCGCACACCGTCACCTCCAACCCCTGGTTGGAATAGCTGGCATGGCGGTCCTTGCTGTCGCTGGCTCCCACGCAGATGACGTCCGATAAGGCCGCATAAAAGTTCACAAAGTCAAGCCCCTCGTTGCCCGCGGCGAACAGGATGACGCAGCCCTTGCCCTTGCGGCCGTTCCTGGCGGCCCGGGCGATGGCATCCTCCTTCAGGGCATTGAGTGAGTAGCGGGAATCGGTGGTGCCCCAGCTGCAGCTGATGATGTCGGCGCCGTTCTGAACGCAGTAGTCGAACATCTGCTCCGTGGCCCGAAGACTGAAGGAAGTGCCACACACCGGCATGAGACGGGCATTGGGCGCCACGCCGACCATTCCCTGCCCGTTGGCCACCGCCACGGCCAGGCTGGCGCAGGGCGTCCCGTGGGTGAAGGCGGGGTCGCCGTCGGTGATGCGGTCCGACTGCGTCCACAGGTCAAAGGGTCGGTAAATCTTGCTTTTCAAATCGGGGTGGGAAATGTCTATGCCGTTGTCAATGATGGCGACGACGACCTCCGGGGAGCCGAGGCTGTCCAGCCGGCGCCAGGCGTCCACCACCCTGGCATCGGCCCCCTTCTTGGCGGTGTGCCTGCCACCGGCGATGACACCCGGGTTCAGGAGGTGCCATTCCTCGGCGAGATAATTGTCGGCGGGCAGGGCGAAGGCATACTCGTCGAGCAGCATGTCCATGTCCGGCTCGGCGAACTTGACGCCCGGGTTTTCCTTCAGCAGGGCGGCGGCCTTGACGGGGTTGGGGGAGTCCTTGGTGACCCTGGCGACGGCCTGGTCGGGGCCGCGCTGGGCAACCAGTTCCAGGCTGCAGGTCTTCAGCACTTTTTGCTGTCCGGCGGGGTTCAGGCCGGGTTGGAATACGATGATGATGTCGCCGGTGGGGACCATGGGCTTGTCGTCGCCTTCGGCGTAATAGACGTGGGTGCCCGTCTCGACTGCCTCCAGTCCCCTCACCTCGTCGAGTTTCTTGTCCAGGGCCGCCCCTTTTTCATCGAGTGAAACGACGTGGAAGCCGCCCAGGCAGGGGAGCCGCTCCTTGTCGAGGAGGCCTGACTTCTCCAGGGCGCCGGGTTCTTTGCCCTTTAGTCCGACAAAGCTGTTGCTTTTCCGGAGGCTGAGTTCGCCTTTCCCGCTTTTGATGGTGTAATTGCTCATGCTTCCAGGTTTGTGGATGACAATATTATTGTTTTTTTTGAAAAAACGGAAGTGCGGCGGCAGCAAAAACGCGGGGTGTTGAAACAGCTGCTAAAACCGCCGCAGGTATTTTTCTTGCCACAAGAAGCTTCTCCCGGCACCATCTCCGTCACCAAAAGGACCTTTTACACAGCCCACATGATGATTGTATCCGGCAACACAGCTCGGAATATTTCAAAAATACACCAGATTTAGTACCTTTAACCCTTCGACTTCTCAACAAAAGGGCATGATCGATTTAGTTTCGACAAATAAAAGCAACGACCTGACGCGGTACTCCGACGAGGAACTGGTGCAGTGCTTCACTGACACCAGGGCAAGCGGCTATTTCAGCGAGTTGTACAGTCGCTACGCCCACCTCTCTTTTGGCGTCTGCCTCAAAATACTCAAGGACGAAACCGAAAGCCGCGAAGTCGTCTCGGATGTGTTCAAGATCCTCTTCTCAAGGCTCCCTTCCGCCAGTGTGAAGTCCTTCAGAAACTACCTCTACACCATCAGCCGCAATGAGTGCATCCGCAAACTCCGGCAGCGCAAAGCAGAAGCCCAGAAACTGTCGGAATGGCAGCGCCTTGAAAATGATGCCACTGATTTTGTGGAAAATGAGGGATTTTATACTCTGTTGGATAAAGAACCATCGCTGACAGAGGAAGTGCAGAAGGCCATCGGAAATCTGGGAAGGGAACAGCAGGTCTGCATCCACCTGTTCTTCTTCGAAGAAAAAAGCTACCGCGATATCTCCCTGAAAACCGGTTTCACAGAAAAACAGGTGAAAAGCTACCTGCAAAACGGCAAGCGAAACCTGGGGATCGCACTCCAGGAGGTCTTGCAAAGAAAAAACGCCTGAAAAAACAGCCCGGCCTCAAAACCAAAAGACTTCAAAATACTTTTGTAATCTTATACATCCGGCTCGGGGGCGCTTCAGTCAGCGCAATGGTACTGATGACTGTTTAACCTTTTTAAACGCTGAAAAACGACAATTTCAATGGATGGGAAAAATTACCTCCACATTTTTGAGGCCGGCCGTTGCCTGAGTCGCCAGGAAATTAAACAATACCTCAATGGCGAACTGTCGGGGGCCCAACTGCGGAGGGTCGAAAGCCATATCACGGGCTGTCCGCTCTGCGCCGACGCGCTGGACGGCTACGCGGAATTCAATTCGCCCTACCTGGAACTTCCGGACCTCAACCTGCCATCCGACCAGACAGGGGCAGCCTCCAGCCAACCAGGCAGGCGCCGCTTTCTCGCCAGTCGCCTCGGAAGGCGCCTTGCAGTCGCAGCCATCCTCCTACCCGGCTTCCTCCTCGTGCTGAAATGGCTCAGCCCCAGAAACAACGAAGATCTCTTCCAACAGTACTACGCCTCCTACCCCAACGACGTTCCTCTGAGCGCCCGCAGCACGCCATCGAATACCCAACTGCATCCCCGCCTCCTGATTGCCCTGCAGCAATATGAAGCAGGGGACTTTTCAGCAGCCCTGCCCGAATTACAGCAGGTACTTCGGGAAAATGAAGACAACCACGCCGCCAACTTCTACGCGGGCATGTGCTGCCTGGAGCTCGACGACAGCCGGCAGGCGATACCCTATCTTGAAAAATGCCGGCAATCAGATACCCTTTATGCTTCCAAGGCCACCTGGTACCTGGCCCTTTCCCTGCTGAAAATCGGCCAGGTGGCGGAATCGAAAACCCTGCTCACCGAGTTGTCTGAAACCAGCGAAGGCTACCGCCGGAAAGACGCACAGGAACTGCTGGAGCGCCTCTGAACGGACCTTCCTCCCATTTATTTTTTAAAAAATACGACCGGCCGGTTCATTTCAGCGTTAAATAGTTGAACATTTGCAAAAAATCTGCAGGTTGTCTGCACGGCAACCTGTTTCTCCCTGCAATGCCCCCGGTGAACGGGTGGCCATTGCTGCCAACACAGCAAGCTGACATGATTACCCGCGCGTTCTCAGTGTACAAAGATGCCTTCTCCGGACTCCCGCATTCGGTCTGGTTGCTCTCCACAGTGACCCTCATCAACCGCAGCGGCACCATGGTCATCCCCTTTTTGAGCATCTACCTGACAACGCAGAAGGGGTTCTCGCTCGAAGATGCCGGCATCACCCTATTCCTCTTCGGTCTGGGCTCCCTGATCGGCTCCTTTTCAGGGGGATACCTCACGGATAAAATCGGCTACTTCCGCGTCATCTTCTGGTCCCTGCTGCTGGGAGGCTTCCTGTTCATCGCCACGGGCTATGCCGAGGGCACTTGGGGAATATGGGCCTCCGTGCTGGCGCTCAGCATCATCGGGGAATCCTTCCGGCCAGCGACGATGACGGCCATCGGGGTTTACAGCCAGCCGGAGAACCGGACCCGCTCCTTCTCGCTGATGCGCATGGCCATCAACCTGGGCTGGTCCGTCGGGCCCGCCGTGGGTGGATTGCTCATCTCCGGTGTGGGTTACCGGGCCCTTTTCTGGGTGGACGGACTGACCTGCATCTTCGCCGCCATCTTCTTCGCCCTGGTCTTGAAGCCCAAGGAAAAACAAGGCGAGGCAGGGGAAGCTGCGGCAGGGCAGGAAAAGCCCGCCCCGGTTGCCGTCGTGTCTCCTTACCAGGACAAGCCCTACTTGTTTTTTCTCCTCATCACCACGGTGAGCGCCATTGTGTTCATGCAGATTATCTCGACCCTGCCGGTCTATTTCAACCGGGAGGTACACTTGACGGAGGCTGAAATCGGCGCACTCATGGCACTCAACGGCCTTTTGATCGTGATGCTCGAGATGCCGGTTATATTTGTCATGGAAAGCAGACTGGGCAAGGTCAGCAGCATAGGGCTGGGCGTGCTGATGTATGGCGTCTCCTATGCCATCCTCAACCTGGCTCCCCCTGGCATGCTGATTGCCGCCGTTTCCATGACGGTGCTGTCGATCGGGGAAATCTTCAACCTGCCGATGGCGAACACCTATGCGATGAGCCGAACGACGGACGCCAACCGGGGCCGGTACATGGGTTTGTTTTCCATGACCTGGTCCGTGGCGCACATCCTGGGGCCTGCCGCCAGTTTCAAAGTGGCGGAGCACCTGGGTTTCAATGCATTGTGGTATATTGTGGCGGGGCTCAGCGTGGCTGTTTACCTGGGTTACTGGTTGCTGGAGAAACTGGACCGCCCGCCGGGCGTCCGTTAAATGGAAGAAGGCTGTCTCAAAGGTCCCATTGGCGAGGCCACTTTCCGCAGTAGGCGCGCGGGGCGTTGTCCCCCCCCCCCCAAAAAAA
>JBEAYO010000121.1:0-8560 GCA_041159285.1 Bacteroidota bacterium
GCACGGGGCTGCGCCCCGCACCCTTTCCGGGAAGCCAGCGGCATCTGCAAGAAATGCTAAACAGTTATGCGATTTTATAATAAATAAATCGGACCGGGACCGCCATCATTCCCAGGCAAATTTCAAAGTGAAAAATCAGCGAATTTTCGCTAACAAATATAGATGCTTTTTTAGAGAAATAAAAGGGCTGCAAGAAAAATGAAGAAAGGCGAATCCACTCAAAGCGAGAAGGCAAAATCAAGGGATACATGAGACACCCTGGCGGGGCCGTAGCTGCCCATCACGACAAAACGAAATTCCAGCAGAAAACCAACAAAGATTATTTACAGGCCTGGTTGATGCCCAGCACATATTTCTCCACCACCCCTATCTCGATCGCCGTTTCAGCGCCGGCAAACCCACTGATCATCTGGTCGCGAAAGCGACGGGAAGCCAATTCCGTCAACTGGCGCGAGACAGGCATGTAAGACCAATGCCACTTCTCCTCGTTGTAACCGTGCGGGCGTTCCTCGCCCTTGACAGAATAGGGCTGGCAAAAGCCATACTCGGCAGCATGCTGCTGGAGCCAGTCATACACCTCCTTGCCCTTGCCCTGCTCAAACGTGTAATTGTCCAGGTCGTTCAAGTCTATGTCCGTACCCCAGTGATGGCGGCTGGTGCCAGGCATGGAACTGTATTCCAGAATCTTCAGCGCCCTGGTCTTGGGATTGGGATACTTCCGGGCGGCATTTGCCCCGTTTTCAATCGGGCGCCCTCCTGTCCACTTTGCCTCCCAAATCTGCTTCTGCCGCTCAAAATTGCGCGTGGCGGAAATGATGGTCAGCTGGATACCCGCCGCTTTGGCGGCTTCCCACATCTTCCGGAAACTCTCGTAGGTATCCCGGCGCAGGTAATAACCCTCCCCGTCGGCGTACCGAGGGTCCACCTTCACGAAATCCGGATGTGAGGCGGGATCAAACTTGCCGGTCAGATATTCTATGGAAAACTCCAGATGCCGGCGCGGCGGGCCGGAGGTGTCAGGCTGGGCGACGGCGACCGGCCTGGGAGCCGGCAGGCTGTCGACCGATGCCAGTGCAACGGCGGGCCCGGGCTGTGTTTGCGCCGTCTCCATGCAGGAGACTGCCAACAAGAACAGTAAAACTGGCAATGCGTATTTCATGAAAGGATGCATTTTTTTGCGAAGATAGTCGGGTGCCCTATAAAGGCATCATTTTTTTCGGGGAATTCAATGCCGTATCAATATCTTTACCATTTTCAAACCTAACTTTCACAGAACTATTTCACAAATCTACTGCAACATGAATAAAGTCCTCATCGCTCTTTTCTGCCTTTCACTGGCCTTGCCGACTTTCAGCCAAATAAACAAAAATCCCTGGCAGGATACCCCGGAAACTTACTTCGCAAAAAAATCTGACCAGCGCACAGTCATACCCCAACAATACAGAACCCTGTCGCTGAACCTGGACAAACTGCAAGACCTGCTGCTCGAGGCCCCGCTCCGCCACACTGCCGCCGCCGATGCCGGCCAGCCGACGCTGGACATCCCCATGCCCGATGGCGGCTTCCAATCCTTCCGCATCGTAGAAGCCCCGGTTTTTCACCCCGAGCTGACTGCAAAATACCCCTACATCCGATCCTATGCCGGATGGAGCGATACAGACCCCACTGCCTACCTGCGCTTTGGCGTCACCCAAAAGGGCTTTCACGCCGTGCTTTTCTCAGCCCGCAACAGCACCGTGTACATAGATGCCTATGCGGAAGGAAACACCAACAACTACATCTCCTATTTCAAGAAGGACCTGGTCAAAACCGCTTCCTATGATTGCCTGGTCGAGGATGCCGAAACCAGCATGGCCCCCGAAACCTACAACGGACCGGCGCCCAAGCTGACGGGCGACTGCAAGCTTCGCACCTATGCCCTGGCCCTGGCCTGCACCGGGGAATACGCCCAGTTTCACGGCGGCACCGTGCCGCTTGTCATGGCCGAATACGCAGAAGCCATGACCCGCGTCAACGGCATCTACGAGCGCGAAACAGCCGTCACCATGCAACTGGTGCCCAACACTGACCTGTTGATCTTCCTCAATGCAACCACCGACCCCTACACCAACAACAACGGCTCCACCATGCTCAACCAGAACCAAACGACCTGCAACAACATCATCGGCAATGCCAACTACGACATCGGCCATGTCTTCTCCACGGGCGGCGGCGGCATCGCCTTCCTGAACGCCGTCTGCTCTAATAACAACAAGGCCAAGGGTGTCACCGGTGGCGGCTCCCCCACGGGAGACCCCTTCTGGGTGGACTACGTGGCACATGAGATGGGACACCAGTTCGGCGGCAACCACACCCAGAACAATTCCTGCAACCGCAACAACGCCACCGCCATGGAGCCGGGCAGCGCCAGCACCATCATGGGATATGCAGGCATCTGCTCCCCCAATGTCCAGAACAACAGCGACGACTATTTCCATGCCGTCAACCTCGATGAAATCACCGCACATATCACTGGCGCAGGCAACGGCTGTGCCACAGCCACCATAACCGGCAACAACGCCCCGGAGGTGTCCGTCGCAAGCGCTTCCTACGCTGTCCCCGTTTCCACCCCCCTCAAGCTCTCCGCCTCCGGGACTGATGTGGACGGCAATGCGCTGACCTACTGCTGGGAGCAAATGGACAACGCCGTGGCGCCCATGCCGCCGCAGCCCTCCAACGCCGGCGGGCCGGCTTTCCGATCCCTGGATCCCCAGGAGTCTCCGGACCGCTACCTGCCGGAACTGCCGGCCGTGATTGCCGGAACCACGCCCACCTGGGAAGTGCTGCCTGCCGTCAGCCGCAGCATGTTCTTCCGCTGCACTGTGCGCGACAACTTTCCCGGTGCCGGCTGCACGGCGGAAACGGATGTCATCCTGAACTTCACCGCTTCAGCCGGCCCCTTCCTCGTCACCGAGCCCAATACTTCGGCCACCGTTTGGTTTGCAGGCTCGCAGGCAACCGTCAACTGGAATGTCGCCAACACCTCGCTCGCCCCTGTCAACTGCAGCCAGGTGGACCTGCTGCTCTCCGTGGACGGCGGGCAAACCTACCCCTACCTGCTGCTCTCGCAAACTGCCAACGACGGCACCGAAACCGTGATGGTGCCCATCGTCACCAGCAGCCAGGCCCGCGTGATGGTGCGCTCCGTCAACAACGTGTTCTACGATATCTCCAATCAGAACTTTACCATCGAGCAACCGCCGGTTCCCACTTTCCTGCTGGCAGCCAATCCGCTTTTGCAAACCGCTTGCGGCGACGACACGGCCTCCGCGACCCTGACCCTGCAACCTCTCGCCGGCTTCAATGAGAATATCACCCTCACGGCCAGCGGTGCCCCTGCCGGCGCTTCCGTTGAATTCTCAGCGCAAAACCCGGCGACGCTCCCTGCCAACGTCACGCTGAACATCAGCAATCTGCAGGACGCAGCAGCCGGCACCTATAATGTCACCATCACCGCAGCAGGGGTTACTGAAACAAAAACTGCCATTATCCAGCTGATTCTCCCGCCCGCCATCACGGCACAGGCCCTCCCGCAGGCACCTGCCGATGGCGCCACGGGCCAGATTTCCGGCCCCACCCCTGTCAGCTGGCAGCCAATGGCAGGTGCCAGCAGTTATTACCTGGAAGTAGCCCAGGATCCTTCTTTCGGATCACTGTTCTACAGCACCGCAGTCGCGGGAACCAGCCATGACGTCCCCGGGACCACCGAGCAAACTGTTTATTACTGGCGCGTCCGGGGCCGCAACGATTGCTATGAAGGCCCCTTCAGCCCCACCTATGCTTTCCAAACCGCCGGCATCACCTGCGACCAATTCAGCAGCACGACGACGCCGGTGGCCATCGATCCGTCGGGCGTGGTCACCGTGACTAATCAAATCCCGGTGCCCATCAGCAGCGACCTGTTCTCTGCCAGGGTGAACCTCGACATTGCCCATACCTACACCGGCGACCTGATAGCCAGCCTCCAATCCCCGCAGGGAACGACAGTCTCGCTGTTCGACCGCCCTGGCGTTCCGGCATCCACCTACGGCTGTGACGGCGACAACGTGGTCGCCAGCATCTACGACAACGCGCCGAATACCGCCACCATGCTGGAAAATGCCTGTGCCGGAAGCATCCCCTCCATTTCAGGCGACTACCAGCCTATCCAGGCCCTCTCCGCCCTGAAAGGCCAGAATCCTGCCGGCAACTGGACCCTCGCCGTGCAAGACGCATTTCCGGAGGATGGTGGCGCCATCAACAACTGGTCGCTTGAATTGTGCGTGGCCTACTCCCTGCCGCCAGCTGTTTTGATCAAAAACGAGCTGCTGCTGGTGCAGGCCGACCAGACAGGCCCCATTGATGCGGATTACTTGTGGGTGGATGGCGCCCCGGCAGAAGAGGTCGTCTTCACCCTGCTGTCATTGCCCTCGCTGGGAAGCCTCCAGCTGAATGGCGATGCCCTGCAGGTAGGAGATGTCCTCAGCCAAAATCAGATCAACAGCGGCTTGCTGACTTATGTGCACAGCGGCAATCTGATCGGTGCAGATGACTTCCACTTCGACGTGGTCAACAGCAACGGTGGCTGGCTGCACAACCAGGTGTTCAATATCCAGGTGGCAGGAAACAACCTGTCTGCTGCAGTCGAAATCACCTCCGCTGTCTCCTGCCACGGAGCCGCCGATGCCGTCATCACCGTGAGTGCGGCGGGAGGAACCGAGCCGCTCAGCTATGCGCTCGGCAACGGCAACTTCCAGGCAGAACCCGTTTTTACAAATATTGCCCCCGGCACCTATGTGGCCTATGTACAGGATGCTGCCGGATTCATTTTCTCCACAAATGCCATTGTAGTGGACAACGCCCCCTTGCTTACAGTTGCCGCTGTCGTTCTTCAGGACACAGTGATTGCAGCTGCCAATGGCGGAACCGGCACGCTCCTCTATGGTCTGAACGGCGGAACGCTGCAGCCAAGCCCGGAATTCCCGGACCTTCCCAACGGCGACTACACCATCGCCGTGGTGGATGAAAACGGTTGTACCGCCTTCGCCAGCGCCAACGTTTTTGTCGCCGCCCTGGAGGCTTCAGCCACCGTGACGCAATCATTGGAATGCTTCGGACAAAACACCGGGGAAATTACCGCCACGGCTACTGGCGGAAATCCCCCCTACCAATACAGCCTGAACGGGGGCACCTTCCAGAGTGGCAACGTGTTCTCCGGGCTGCCAGCTGGTACATACCAGGTGGAGATAAAGGACGAAGATGGAGTAATCATCTCCGTCGCGGGCCTGTTCATCTCCTCGCCGCCGGCACTGACACTCACCGCCAGTGCAACAGGGACGGTCATCACCGCCAGCGGAAGCGGCGGCACCGGTCTGCTGCTGTACAACCTGAACGGAGGAGCTTTCCAGACTGGCAATGCTTTCAATGTCCCAGCGAACGGCACTTACCTGGTGGGCGTGCTGGATGAAAACGGCTGCCTCGGGTTCGACAGCGTGGTCGTCAATGTGCCGCAGGGCGTGCAATTCAGCACCAGCAGTCCCAGTTGCAACGGTTTGCAGGATGGGGTCATCAACATTTCGGGGATATCCGGCGGGATTCCTCCCTATTTGTACGCGCTGAACGGGGGTAGTTTTACGGCCGAAGTGAACTATCCCGGCCTGGGCCCCGGCACCTATGAATTCACTGTACAGGATGCAGCTGGCAACCAGTTTGCGGCGGCGCCGATTGTCCTGGTGGAACCACCGCTCCTGGAGGCTGTCATCACTACCGACATTTCCGGCATTTCCATTGCTGCCACTGGCGGGACGCCGCCCTACGCCTATTCGATAGACGGCGGACAGACCTACCAGTCGGAGAGCGAGTTCACCGGCTTGCCAGGTGGCAGCTACAGCGTGCTGATCAGGGATGCGAACGACTGTGCCTTTGGCACTTCCGTTACCGGCATGGAGGACCTGCAGCGCGGACTCTCCTTTGACCTGATGCCAAATCCTGGTGACGGGCTTTTCACCCTGCGCATGGAGGTGCCGCAATCCGGCGAGGTCGTTTACCAGGTTTTTGATGCTGTCGGCCGGTTGGTTTACAGGTCGGAGTCCTGGTCTGCGGGCGCCGTGACTGAAGTGTTTGACTTGCGCCATCTGCCGTCCGGCACCTATGAAGTGAAGGTGAACTGTGGCCGCTACCAGGGTGTTAAAAAGATGGTGATAGCGCGGTGATACCAAGCTTCGCCTTTCAAGCCATGCATTCATGACAATTGCACCCTCCACATGGTCGTCTTACCTCCATGGCTTTCGCGCCTACCTGTTGCTGGAGCGTTCCCTCTCCGGCCACACGGTGGAAGCCTATGCGCGGGATGCGGGCAAACTTGCACAATACCTCTCCCTGCAGCACCTCGGCGTGCCGCCGGGAGAGGTCACCCTGGACCAGCTGCAGGACTTCCTGCGATGCCTGGGGGAGCTGGGCCTTGATGTCCGTTCCCAGGCGCGGCTGATATCAGGGCTCAAGGCATTTTACAAGTACCTGCTCCTGGAGGACCTCTCCCGTCAGGATCCCACAGAGCTGCTGGAGACGCCCCGGCTTGACCAGCGGCTGCCCGAGGTGTTGTCCTACGAGGAAATCCAACGCATGCTGCAGGCCATCGACCTGAGCGAGCCCCACGGGCTGCGCAACCGGGCCATGCTGGAGACCCTCTACGCCTGCGGCTTGCGGGTCAGTGAGCTGACGACCCTGCGCCTGACCAACCTCTACCTGGACCTTGGCTTTGTGAAGGTGCTGGGAAAAAACAACAAGGAGCGAATCGTTCCCATCGGAGAGGTCGCGGCAAAGCATATCCGCTTCTACCTGGAGGGCGTGCGCCGCCACCTCAACATCCGCAAGGAGGACGAGAACATCCTATTCCTCAACCGTCGCGGCAGCAGGCTGAGCCGGGTCATGGTCTTCATGGTCGTCAAAGACCTGGCGAAAGCCGCCGGCATTGAAAAAAACATCAGCCCTCATACTTTCCGCCATTCCTTCGCCACCCACCTCATCGAGGGCGGGGCTGACCTCAAGGCCATCCAGGATATGCTCGGCCATGAAAGCATCACGACGACGGAAATATACACGCATCTCGACACTGATTACCTGAAGGAGACAATTCTGAATTTTCATCCCCGCAGTCTGGCAACGCGGGGCAAACTGTAAGGCAAGGCACCCGCCCAGGTTCCTTTCAATATCTGAATGCATTAAATCCATACTACACCATACCACATGACGATACTCGAAGCACAGCAAACCGTGGACCAGTGGATCAACACCATCGGCGTCCGCTACTACAACGAACTCACCAATACCGCCATCCTCATGGAAGAAGTCGGCGAAGTAGCACGGCTCATGGCCCGCCTCTACGGCGAGCAATCCTTTAAAACCCAGGAACTGGCAGCCAGTGCCAGGGAAGACCTCCAGGACGAAATGGCAGATGTGCTCTTTGTGCTTATCTGCCTGGCCAACCAAACCGGGGTGGACCTCACTGCCGCCCTTTCCAGGAACCTGGATAAAAAAACGCGCCGCGATACAGAAAGACATCAAAGGAATGAAAAGCTGAAGTGAACTGAAACCTGGCGGTAAAAAAAAAGTCTTTCATCGCCAGCTGGCGAAGAAAGACTTTTCAAAACCATTTTCTCAAATAAAAGGATTAACTGAAGTCAACTAAAATTGGAAACTAAACTATTTAATGATGGGATAAATATCAAAAAAGTGAGTTTAAGACCAGCTCTACCCCCCTTACGAACTGGTCTCACTCACTGTCTCAAGACACTTCTGTCCCGAAGACCTCTTTGGTGGCGGACAGGATGAAGCCGCGTTCAATGACCGCCATGAAGTTATTAATTTAACTTCAATATATTTCTTTTCAGCACAAAAGGCAAACCTTGCACCGGTAACTCAGTGAATGGAAATGGTTTGAGGGAACATGAGGAATAAATGCTCAATCAATCAGGGGGGGAGAATGTTTTGAATTTTACTTCAAAACAAAGCATTTTAGTCCGAAAATCATGCCATATTTACGGTTGCAGCGTCTCTTCGGACTAATTTTTAGGAATATGGATTAATGCCTCTGACTTCGTTGCGTCGTGCAGTTTGTCGAAGGCTTCCTTGAATACGTTGTAATTGTTGAATTCGCGAAACAATACGCAGTCTCCGCTTTTCAACTCGACAATGAGCTGGAAGTACAGTTGGCTGCTTCGGTAGTAGAATCCGGTCAGCAGGTTTCTCACTTGCCGGCCATCTACTGTATCATAGTCGCTATTCATAGTATCCATAATTTGCTTCCCCTTCTTAAATGCCATACAATTGTTCACCAGTGCTGTTGTTTTCACAACATTATTATACATCCACTATGCTGCCATTTTTCATCTGAAGGCAACTTACTGTGACAGGCAAAATCGAATTATATTAAGGATGATTTTCATGCAAAAGAGAAAGGCGACGTCAAAAGACCCGACAATTCGTTCCGTCGGTGCCGGTTGCCCCCGGAAAGGGCGTTCGGCCGGCCAAAGGCAGGTCGAAC